>JBDRTQ010000314.1:0-13115 GCA_043823885.1 Candidatus Eiseniibacteriota bacterium
CCCGCAGGCGACGCTCGCGAGGACGCCCGTCAGGAGCGCGTTCCTCATGAACGCGTGGTTCGCCACGGCCTCCAGGAACTCGCTCATCGGGTCCCCCCGGTCAGGTGGTCGTGCCTGACGAAGCGGACGTCGCGTCCGTACAGCTCATTGATGAGTTCGGGCGTCACCTCGCTCGTTGTGTGGACCGCCACCGTCCTGTTGACGCACGCGACCGTGTCCGTGAAGCCCGATACGAACGCCAGGTCGTGAGAGACCAGGAGCACCGTCAGACGCTCCCTGAGGTGGGAGAGGATCTCGTAGAGTTCCTTCTCCATCGCGACATCGAGACTCGCCGTGGGCTCGTCGAGAAGCAGGACGTCCGGCTCCGCGACCAGCGCGCGGGCGATGAGTGTGCGCTGCCTCTGTCCCCCCGACAGTCTCGAGAACGGCCGGTGATGAAGCTCGGACAGCTCGACGTCCGCAAGCGCGTTTGCCGCGGCGGCGGCGTCCTCTCTGGTGTACATCCCGAACCGCCGAGTGCTTCCCAGGCGCCCCATGAGCACGACATCGAGCACCGTCGCCGGGAAGCTGGGGTCGGTGTCCGAGTGCTGCGGGACGTATCCCATTCGCGGCCTCGATTCCTCCGGCCGGCGTCCGAAGACCTTGATGTCCCCGCTGTCAGGCTGAAGAAGGCCCAGCACCAGTCTGAGGAGCGTCGACTTTCCTCCGCCGTTCGGACCTACGACCGTCACGAAATCACCGCGGTTGACTGTCAGGTTCGCTCCCCTCAACACGAACGCGCCGTCGTAGGAGAAGGACACGTCGCGGATCTCTATCGCGGGTCCTGCGTTCATTCTGGTCGCTCCCTGCTTCTCCGTTCCTTCGTGTGACCACGCTGTTATCCGTTGCTCAGAGCCTCGCGCACGGCGCGCGCCATGCTCCGGAGGTTCTCCAGGTAGTCGCCCGACAGAGGGTCCATCGGAACCACCGCCCCGCCGATCTCGGCCGCGATCGCTCTTGCGCTCCGCGCTGAGAACTGAGGCTGGACGAAGATGACGCGCACCTCGTCCGCGGTCGCCCGCTCGATCAGCCGGACCAGCTCGCGCGCTCCGGGCTCCATGCCGCCGATCTCGACCGGGATCTGCGTCAGGCCGTATGCGTCAGTGAAGTAGCCGAATGCGGGATGGAAGACGTAAATGCTCTCACCCGACAGAGGGGCAAGTGTCTCAGCCAGTTCCGCGTCAAGCTCGTCGAGGTCACGCAGGAGCGCCGAGAGGTTCTGCTGGAATACCTCGGCGCGGCCCGGAGCAAGTTCCTTCAGTGCGTCACAGACGGCCTGGGCCATGAGCCCCGCGAAGCGCGGATTCAGCCAGACGTGAGGGTCTGTGAGGCCGCCGCCAGCCGCCTCACCCGGCTCATCGCGGCCGTGTGAGACGCCTGGCTCGGTGTGAGCGTGCGTTTCCTCCACCTGCCGTCGCGGTACGCGCTCAGCCGTGTCCACCACGACGAGGCGGGCGCTGAGCGCCCGCACTCCGTCCAGGATCCTGTTCTCGAACGGAAGGCCGATGGCGAAGTAGACGTTCGCGCCGGAAAGGTCTGCCATCTGTCGGGGAGTGGGTTCGAACGTGTGCGGCGACTGGCCCGGGCCGACCAGCACGTGCACCGAAACGAGGTCACCGCCCACGCTCTCGACCAGGTACCGCTGCGGCGCGATGCTGCAGAAGGCCACGATCGGCCGGGACTCACCGCTCGCCGGGCGCGTCGGCTGCGTCTCACGGTCCCGCGCTCTACCGGCGGCCGGCAGGAGAAGCAGGACGCAGGCCACGGTGGTCGCGCAGGCGCACCTCCAGGCCGAGACTCGTCGTGACCGGGACGGATTCACTCCTCGCTCCTGTTCGAGCACACCAGTCGCACTTCCCGGCAATCCGCGCACTCCTCGACGGAGTGATCGGACGCGAGCTCGTTCCAGTGTCGCATCTGGTTCGGCGAGAGCGTTCCCGTGCCGCTGCAGAGGGGGCACGTGCTGTCGAGTGCCGCCAGTATCGCGGAGCGGATGAACTCGGAGCGGTTGCTGATGCCCCGCATCGCTCTGAGAAGCGTTTCATCCGCCTTGAACGAGATGACCTCTGGTTTTGCCAGGGGCATGTCAGATACCTCCAGTGCGATGGGCAGCAGGTCCACGCGTGGTATTACCACGTAGTACCGTTTCGAGTCAAGCTGCGCCCCGAACGATCAACGCCTGGCCCGCGACCGGACGCCCATAGCTGCATCGGAGAGAACGGGACAAGCAGTTTGACATCACCCTGACCGTGCGTCATACTGGGAATAGTTCTTATTCCTAACATTGGAGACTGGTCATGGACGACCGTGGGGCTATCCGGATGACGGAGAGCCGGAAGGCGATTCTCTCCGCTCTCTGTCGGGTTGGGGCGCACCCTACGGCGGATGAGGTCTATCTGGAGGTGCGCGAGGCGCTGCCGAAGATCAGTCTGGGGACGGTCTACCGCAACCTGGACCTGCTGACGAGTCAGGGGCTCATCCGCACGCTAGTGGCGGCCGGTGAGCCGCGGCGCTACGACGGGATGCTCGACGAGCACCACCACATCACGTGCGAGGTCTGCGGGAGGCTGGACGACGTCAAGCTCGGGTGCGCGGAGCCGCTCGTGGAACTGCTGGTCGATCGCGGAGGTTATGAGGTGCGTGGCTACACGCTGTGTTTTGTGGGTGTATGTAACGAGTGCGCAGGGAACGGGAAGCACCACGAGGAGAAGGAAAAGGGGGAGCAGTAATGGGTCTCAAGGGAACTCAGACGGAAAAGAATCTCCTGACGGCGTTCGCCGGTGAGTCGCAGGCGAGGAACAGGTACACCTACTTCGCAAGCAAGGCGATGAAGGATGGCTACGTCCAGATCCAGAGCATCTTCGAAGAGACGGCGAACCAGGAGAAAGAGCACGCGAAGCGGCTCTTCAAGTTCCTGGAAGGTGGCGACGTGGAGGTCCAGGCCGCGTTTCCCGCTGGCGTCATCGGGACCACGGCGGAGAACCTGAAGGCGGCGGCCGGGGGCGAGCATCACGAATGGACCGAGATGTACCCGGGGTTCGCGAAGACGGCGCGCAAGGAGGGCCTCGACGACATCGCGTGCGTCTTCGAGGCGATAGCGGTCGCAGAGAAGCAGCACGAGAAGCGCTACAACGATCTCCGGGCCAACATCGAGGCCGGACGGGTCTTCAGGCGTGACGGCAAAGTCGTCTGGCGCTGCCGGAACTGTGGCTATCTGCACGAGGGTCCCGAGGCGCTCGACAAGTGCCCGGCCTGCGCGCACCCTCGGGCTCATTTCGAGCTGCTGGGAGAGAACTGGTAGGCGTGGCGTGGCGGCGTCACCGCCGGATAGGGCCGCAGGCGGTTCTCCGAGTGCCCGGTGCGAATACTGATCCTGGAGGGAACACATGATGGAGCGGACAGGCCTGGTTACGTTCGGGGGCAATCCGATGACGCTCGTTGGCCCCGAACTGAAGGTGGGCGACGACGCGCCCAATGTCGAGGTGGTCGACAACGATCTGCAGCCGGTCAGGCTGTCGACCTACAAGGGCAAGGTCGCAATAGTGACGTCAGTGGCGTCACTGGAGACAAGCACGTGCGATGTGGAAACGAGGCGTTTCAACCTGGAAGCCGGGAAGCTCGGTGACGACGTCGCCGTGCTGACCGTCAGCATGGACCTGCCGTTCACGCAGAAGCGATGGTGTGGCTCCGCGGGCGTGGAGATGGTGAAGACGTACTCGGATCACAGGTCGGCCGCCTTCGGCGAGGCGTGGGGCGTGCTGATGAAGGAGATCAGGCTCCTGGCGCGCGCGGTGTTCGTCGTCGACCGCGAAGGCGACATCAGATACATAGAGGTGCTCAGCGAGGTTGGGGATGAGCCGGACTACGAGGCCGCACTGAACGCAGCGAAGGGTCTGCTCTAGAAGGCGATCACACGACGCGCGCCGGGCCGGAGGACGGCGCGCCAACACGGGAGAACTGACATGGCAGCGAAGCTCGAAGTCTACAAGTGCGAAGTGTGCGGGAACATTGTTGAAGTGCTTCACGGTGGCGCCGGAACGCTCGTCTGCTGCGGCCAGGAAATGGTGCAGCTGAAGGAGAACACCACGGACGCAGCGCAGGAGAAGCACGTGCCGGTGAAGAAGGCCACGGACCATGGCATCAAGGTGACCGTTGGCAGCGTTGCTCATCCGATGGAGTCCGATCACTTCATCGAGTGGATCGAAGTCACAGCCGGCGGTAAGGCCTACAGGGAGTTCCTCGAGCCGGGCGGCGCCCCAGAGGCGACGTTCTGCGTCGACGGCAACGTTGACATGGTTCGGGAGTACTGCAACAAGCACGGGCTCTGGAAGTCCTGAAAGGGGGAGGGCGTCGTGACGGTAGAGGAAGCCATCAAGACATCCATTGAGTACGAGACGCGCGTTCGCGACGTCTACGCAGAGGCCGTGAACGGGGTGCAGAGTCCCGAGGGCAAGCGACTCTTTCAGCTGATGATGGACGAGGAGCAGCTTCACGTCGACTACCTCGAAGCGAAGCTGGACCAGCGCTTCCTCGAGATAGAAGAGGGGCACCTTGCCCTTGTGCAGGCTCAGATCGACCAGGCGACAGGATCCGGTTATTGGTTCGACGTGCGGGAGTTCACTCTTGAAGGATAGCAGCAAGCGCGGGGGGCTCCCGGTCACCCGCGTTGAGCCGCTCGTGGACAGGAACATCCTCGAGGACCTCTACCGGAAGCTGAACCGGCGGGAATTCGTTCACCCGGACCCACTCGAGTTTCTGTACCACTACGACGATCCGGAGGACAGGGAGATCGTCGGGCTCATCGCATCGACGCTGGCCTACGGCAGGGTCAAGCAGATACTGAAGAGCGTCTCGAACGCGCTCGGGCGCGTGGGGCCGCACCCGGCCGCCTTTGTGGAGGAGTCGACCCCCGATTCGTTGCGCGCCACGTTCGAGGGGTACAAGCACCGGTTCACAACGGGCGGGGATCTCTGCCGGATGCTCGACGGCGCCAGGGAGGTGACCGCCGCGCACGGCTCGCTCGGCGGGTTCTTCGCCACCCTCGTGGCTCCCGGGGACGAGACAGTGCTGCCGGCGCTGACGGCCTTCGTCGGCGCCATATCGGACGCGCCGTGCGCGGTCACCGGCGACGAGGGCGCCTGCCCGTTGCCTGACCCCGAGAGAGGGAGCGCCTGCAAGCGCCTGCACCTCTTTCTGCGCTGGATGGTGAGGAGCGACGATGTCGATCCGGGCGGTTGGGACAGCGTGCCCGCATCGAAGCTCATCGTTCCCCTCGACACCCACATGCACAGGCTTTCGCTCCTGTTGGGGTTGACCGACCGCAAGCAGGCGAACGGTCGCACCGCTCTGGAGATAACCAAGGCGTTCAGAACACTCAGCCCGGACGATCCGGTGAGGTACGACTTTGCCCTGACACGTCTGGGAATTCGCGACGACCTGAGCGCCGACGCGCTGCTTTTCGACCGGGTCGGCCGGAAGGCACCGTGATACAATGACGCGACTCCGCTAACACGACTGACAAGCCCCGATGGGATTTTGCCCGTGCGGTGGACCAGCCGCCGCTGCCGGCAGATCGTGCGAAAAGGGTGGACCACATGATCGACGTGAAGATGGAGAAGGCGATCAACGACCAGATAGTGGCGGAGATGTATTCCGCGTACCTCTACCTCTCGATGGCGGCATACTTCGATGGGGAAGGACTGAGCGGACTGGCGGCGTGGATGCGAGTGCAGTTCCAGGAGGAACAGATGCACGCGCTCAAGATGTTCGATTACGTCGGCGAGCGCGGCGGCCGCGTGCGGCTGGGCGCCATCGACGCACCTCCGTCCAAGTGGGACTCTCCACTTGACGTGTTCGAGCGGACGCTCGCTCACGAGCAACTGGTCACGGGCCTCATCAACAAGCTCGTCGACCTCGCTCACGAGCTCTCGGACCACGCCACCGACAACTTCCTCCGCTGGTTCGTCACAGAGCAGGTCGAGGAGGAGGCCACGGCCGACTCGATCCGTCAGCAGCTCAAGCTCGTCGGCGACAACGGTCAGGGCCTGCTGATGCTCGACAGAGAGCTGGGCACCCGCGTGTTCACGCCGCCCGCGGGTTCGAACCAGGGCTAGGACCACAACGGGGAGGAGCAACAGATGCTGACGTCGTTCGGCGCGGTGAAGATCAGCGAACACGTCCACTGGGTCGGGGCGGTCGACTGGGAGATTCGCGATTTCCACGGGTACGCGACCGACCGGGGGACCACCTACAACGCCTACCTGATCCTCGCGGACAAGATCACGCTGGTCGACAGCGTCAAGGCGCCGTTCAGGGACGAACTCCTCGCGCGCATCGCGTCAGTCGTCGATCCATCCGACATCAGCGTCATAGTGTCGAACCACTCGGAGATGGACCACTCGGGCTGTCTGCCAGACGTGGTTGATCTGATCCAGCCGGAGCAGGTATTCGCGTCGAAGATGGGGGTCAAGGCACTGCAGAGCCACTTCCACGGGCGGTTCGATGTCACTCCGGTCGAAGACGGAGGCACGCTGAGCCTGGGCGACGTCGAGCTCCAGTTCATGGAGACCCGCATGCTCCACTGGCCGGACAGCATGTTCACATACCTTCCGGCGGACGAGGTGTTGTTCTCGCAGGACGCGTTCGGGATGCACCTCGCGTCGACGGAGCGTTTCGACGACGGGGTCGACGACAGCGTGCTCAACGACGAGGCCGCGAAGTACTACGCCAATATCCTCATGCCCTACTCGCCGATGGTCAGGAAGCTGCTGGCCAGAGTCAAGGAGTTGAACCTCCCGTTCAAGCTGGTCGCGCCCGATCACGGTCCGATCTGGCGAAGCAAGTTCGGCATGGCCGTCGAGAACTACGAGAGGTGGTCCGAGCAGAAGCCGACGCTCAAGGCCGTGGTCGTCTACGACACGATGTGGGGCAGCACGGCGAAGATGGCTCGCGCCATCGCAGACGGGCTTGCCGCAGGCGGCGCGCGGCCGAGTCTCGTTCCCCTTCAGGGGAGTCATCGCAGCGACGTCGCGGCGGAGCTTCTCGAGGCCGGCGCGCTTCTGGTCGGGACGCCGACCATCAACAACAACATGTTCCCCAGTCTGGGTGACGTCTTCCTCTACCTCCAGGGCCTGCGCCCGAGGAATCTCATTGGGGCGGCGTTCGGGTCGTACGGATGGAGCGGGGAGGGAGTCGCGCAGATCAACGCCATCCTCCAGAAGATGGAGGTCGAACTCGTGTCCGACGGGCTGCGCGTGCAGTTCGTCCCTGACGAGAAGGACCTCGACGAGTGCCGGGAATTGGGCAAGTCCGTTGCGGCGCGGCTCGTGGAAATGGTGGACGGCTAGCCGCTTGCGCGCATCACAGAATACAGTATTTGGACAGATGTGAACGTGGCTGTGCGCCGGAGTCCCAGACTCCGGCGCATCCTGTTGTGGGGGCCCGCCCTGCCGTGAGGTCGCGGGAGGAGCTGCCGGGATGGACCAGTCGGACGACCGGCGCGCGCACCACGAATCGCACATCCGGCGCAAGGATGGTGCGTGTCAAGATGCCTGAGCTGTGCTATAATGACTCACAATCTCATCGAGTCGACAGTCATCTGCGTGGGGCTGCCGTCACGTGTACTTGTGCGCTCCCGGCGAGGAGCGTGGTCAGGTGGGAGTCATGAGGGTTGCTTCATGGATCGCGGCGGCGCTGGTGCTTGTCGCCGTGTCTTCACCGGCGAGTACCTACCTCTTTGAGGAGAACCGCGGCCGGGCCGGGATCATGGTGCCCATGGTCACCGACTCCTACGTCGACTTCTCCCTCAAGCTTGGCCAGATGAGCATCGATGACGTCGACGTTGACGGTACGGTCCTGCAGCAGATCTCGGTTCCCGGCGTAACGCTGCCCAACGACGAGGGCGCGCCCAACCTGCCGGGCTCCGGGCGGTTCATAGCGGTGCCCAACGGCGCCGTCCCGAGGCTCGAGATCCTCTCCATGAAGAGCCAGACGTTTTACGGCATAGACGTTCTCCCGGCCTACGACATTCCCCTCGACACCGACGACTCGCCGCTGACCTACGTCAAGGACGAGGCCATCTACTCGGTGAACGCGTACTTCCCCGAGAGTCCCATCGCCCTCTCGAAGCTGACGAGCATGCGCGGCGTCAACGCGGTCGTGCTCGGCATCACTCCGTTCCGGTACAACCCGGTCTCGCGGGAACTCGTCGTCTATACCGACATAGAGGTCCGCGTGAACTTCGAAGGCGGCAGCGGGGTCTTCGGCGACGACAGGCTGAGGAACCGGTACTGGGAGCCCGTGCTGGCGGCGAACCTCGTGAACTACGAGTCCCTTCCGGACCCGCAGTTCCGCGCCCCCGACACGCGCGACACGGACTACGAGTACGTGGTGATCGTCCCGGACGATCCGACCTACATCGCCTGGGGTGATACGATCGCGCAGTTCAGGCGCGACCAGGGCATCGACGCCGGCGTAGTGACGCTGACCGAGACCGGTGCGACCTCCGCAGCGATCGAGTCGTGGATCAATGCCGCGTACGCCGGGCCGACTCCTCCGGTGGCGATTCTTCTGCTTGCGGACTACGTGCCGAGCGGCCAGACGACCGGCATCACGTCGCCCATTTACAGCAGCTACTGTGTCTCCGACAACATCTACGGCGACATCGACGGCGACCACCTGCCCGAGATCGCCATGGCCCGTATGACGGCCAATCCGGGGAACATCGAACGCCTGGTTCGCAAGGCGATCGACTACGAGCGGACCCCCCCGACAAACCCGGACTTCTACCAGAACCCCATCATGGCCTGCGGCTGGCAGACGGAGCGGTGGTTCCAGGTCTGCACAGAGATCGTCTACGGGTACTTCGCGAACGTCCACGGGAAGACCCCGGTCAGAGAGTACGCGATCTACTCCGGCACGCCGGGTGGGGCGTGGTCGACCAACCCGAACACCTACATGCTGATCGACTACTTCGGTCCCGGCGGTCTGGGCTACTTCCCTGCGGACTCCAGCCATCTGACCGACTGGGGCGGCAACGCCACGAGGATCAATGCCGACATCAACTCGGGCGCCTTCCTGCTTCAGCACCGCGACCACGGCAGCGAGACGGGCTGGGGCGAGCCGGACTACGACATCTACGACCTGTCGGGGCTCTCGAACGACGACCTGACGTTCGTGTTCTCCATTAACTGCCTGACGGGCATGTACGACTGGTCGAGTCAGTGCTTCGCGGAGGCGTTCCACAGGATGGAGCACGGCGCCCTCGGCCTGATCGCCGCGTCCGAGGTCAGCTACTCGTTCGTCAACGATACGTTCGTGTTCGGCATGTACGACGAGATGTGGCCCGATTTCGACCCGGGCTATCCTGTCGTGGGCCGTTTCAGCCAGCCCGCGGGCGAGATGCGGCCCGCGTTCGCCAACGCGTCCGGCAAGCACTACCTGTGGGCCTCGAGCTGGCCCTACAACCCGGGCGACAAGGAAGTGACTTACAATCTGTTCCACATGCACGGCGACGCGTTCACGCGTCTCTACTCCGAGGTCCCCGAGGCGCTCACGGTCACTCACCAGGGCGTGCTCCCGATAGGCGCTTCGACCCTCAACATCACGGCCGACGAAGGCTCGATCGTGGCGCTGACTATCGACGGTGAGATAGTCGGTGTCGCGGACGGGACGGGCGCACCGATGGACATGGCCGTGATCCCGGCTACGGCGCCGGGTGTGGCGAAGCTGACCGTCACGAAGGCCAACTACTACCGCCATGTCGAAGAGATCCCCGTCATTTATCCGGTGACCTACACCATTGTCCCGCCGACGCTTCCCGTCAATTCGGCCACCACCGTCACGGTCACCGTCTGGGACAGTGAGGGCTATCCGAAGCCGGACGTCGTCGTGACGATTGGCGGCTGGGGCGTAGCGCCCACAAGCGATACGACCGACGCCAACGGCGAGGCAGTCATCACGGTCGTTTCGATCTACGGAGAGGATCTCACGGTCGTCGGGCGGACGATCGGTGAGCCGTACGATTGCCTGAGCGATGTGATTCCCGTTACCGGCGCGTCCGACTTCATGAGTGTCGATGTGGACGCCAGCGTGGCGTCGATCGGTCTCTACGGGTCGCTGACGCCTTACTACGAGGGACTGATCGAGGCGGACGCCTCAGATGTCGGCTTCTACCTGAAGGTCGACGGGTGTGGCGTGACCGACCAGGCCTTCTCCGGCAGCGGCACGCACACCAGCCTGCTGGCTACGCCCACGAGCACGGGCGCCATCACTGCGGCCGTGTGCAAGAAGGGCTACAACGTCTACCTCGAGGACATCGATGTCCAGGTGGTCTACGGGCAGCTGGCCGGCTCCGTCTTCGATGCGCTGAGCGCTCCCATCGCGGGTGCCGCCGTCAAGGGCTATGCGGCGGGGTCCGACACGACGGGCGCAGATCCGGTCTTCGAGGCCGTGAGCGAGGCCTTCGGCCTCTACACCATCGAAGGCGACCTCGACGTCGGCTACTACGACGTCTATGTCTCGAAGTTCGGTTATCTGACTGTCTCCGAAGAGACGTTCGTTCAGTACGGCGCGAACGACGTCGACTTCTACATGGACTTCGCTCCTTCGGGCGACGTGTCGGGACTGGTGACCGAACTGGGAACCGGGGCGCCTCTCGAGGCGACCGTGAAGATCTACCGCACCGACAGCATGGAGCTCTACGCCGAGACGACGTCCGATCCCGGGACGGGCGCCTACACGGTCAGTCTCCCATATTTCAACTACCAGATGAACGTCCGGGCCTACCACCACATTCCCGAGAATCGCGGCATTTCGGTGAGCGCGCCCGCGATGACCGAGGACTTCGTGCTCGAGGTGACCCTGGCCAACATACTGGTCATATCGGACGGCGCGGACAGGGACCCCGATCACAAGCGCGCCAAGGACGGTACCCTCATCGAGACCTGGAGCGGCGTGACCGATGATCTGGATTCCGCGACGCAGATAGCGGTGGATCTTGTGAATCTGGGCTACGACGTGACACAGGAGACGGTGACCACGACGGATCCGGGCACGTGGCTGACCAACTACGACTTCATCGTTTCCGCCTCGGGCGACAACACCGCGCCGGTGGCGGTTGCGGCCTACCGGACGGCGCTCGAGGGCTACGTCGCCGCCGGCGGCAAGCTCATCGTCGAGGGCGGCGAGGTCGCGTACGACGCAGTGTCGTACCCCGGCTATCCGACGTTCGCCACGAACGTGCTGCACTCGGCCGACTGGAACGGCGATTCGAGCGGGAACCTGACCGTCTACGACGGCACGCATCCGGTGACGACGTTCCCGAACACCATCGGGACGATCACGTTCACCTACTCGAACTACGGCGATCAGGACGCCAGCATCCCGACGGCCGACGCGGCGACCGTGTGCAGCTGGACGTCGTATCCGTCGGACGCGAGCGTCATCGTCTACGACAACAACCCGAACCCGGCCAGCGGCCAGATGGTCTTCTTCCAGTTCGACTATCTTGCCGGCACGCCGGTGGACGTCATGGCGCTGCTCGAGAACGCCGTCACGTATCTGATGGCTCAGGAAGGAGCGCCTGACGGCGGTATCTCGGGTCAGGTGTGCATGGAAGGCATGGCCGAACACGGTGGCATCATCGTGGCGGCTTATCCGGGTGGAGCCACGGATGTGACCGACGCCTCCGGCTACTACAGCATCGATGGGCTGTACGACGGCCTCTACACCGTGACAGCGACAATGGACGGCTGGTCAACGGGCGTGGTCGATGGTGTCCTCGTGAGCGGCGGCGGCATGACGCCGGGCGTCAACTCGATGCTCTATCCGGTGACGGTATACGAGCACTGCAGTTCGCCGGCGCTGGCGATCCCGGACAACGTTCCGGCGGGTGTCTACGACACGATCGCGTTCACGGGTGAGCTTTCCATCAGCGACGTGGAGGTCTACGTCGACATCACGCACACCTACATCGGCGACCTTGTCGTGGAGGTGACGTCGCCCGAAGGGACGACCGTCCGTCTGCACAACAGAACGGGTGGTTCCGCCGCCAACATCGTCGGGTGGTACGACAGCGAACTTACGGTGAACGGTCCCGGCGCTCTCATGGACTTCGCAGGCGAGAGTTCGTCCGGTGACTGGACGCTCTGGGTGAGCGACAACGCCGGCGCGGATGTCGGTACCGTCAATCAGTGGTGCGTGAAGGTGATGGGCGGAGGCCCCACGGGCGTTGACGAGGAACTCGACACACCGATGACGTACGTGCTGCGGGGCGCGAGCCCGAACCCGTTCAACCCGGTGACGACCGTGAGCTACGGAACGCCTTCCGAAGCGAAGGTCAGTCTTGTGGTCTACAACGTCGCGGGCCGGCAGGTGAGGACGCTTGTGGATGGAGAGGTGGATGCGGGCTACCACGTGGCGGTGTGGGACGGCCGTGACGACCACGGAGTCGAGGTGTCGAGCGGTGTGTACTTCTGCCGGATGGTGGCGGAGGGCTTCGATGACTCGACCAAAATGGTGCTGCTGAAATAGCTGATCATCCCGGCAGCGCCCTCGCGCTGGCCGAGACGGATATCGAGACAGCGAGGGCCCGGGCAGGAACGCGAGCCTCAGTCTCTCGGCCTCGATGGGATCGACGCGAGGGCGCTCTCCGGGATGAAACGGTACCGCAGCAACGTGAGGACCGCCTGGAACCAGTCCCGTAGCCGTATCTTCTTCCCCTCGGCTCGCGACCTTGGACTGTACGTGATCGGGACCTCCCGAATCCGTATCCCTCTTCTTGCCACGAGGGCGGTGACCTCCGGACAGAACTCGAATCTCTTGCAGCGAAGCGGAAGCGACTGCAAGAGCTCCCTGCGGAATGCCTTGTAGCACGTTGGCTCGTCCGTGATCCCGGTACCGTAGAGCAGATTCGTCAGCCAGGTGAGCGAGGCGCCCCCGAGAAGGAACATCCGGGAGCAGCGCTTGTTGGAGGGGTTCAGTCTCCTCGAACCGTAGACGACCTCGACGCCGGGGTCCTCGAACAGCGCGAGAATCCTGCCGAAGTCGTCCGGGTCATACTCAAGGTCGGCATCCTG
>JBDRTQ010000315.1:0-4320 GCA_043823885.1 Candidatus Eiseniibacteriota bacterium
TGACACCCCGTGGGTCTTGTGCTACGTTGACCCAAGCATCGTTCATTTGAAGAGCTTCGACATGGAGGAAGCACAGATTGTCGTTGAGCAAGGAGACGAAGAGGGAGATCGTCAAGCGCTTTGAGACCCACTCGGGCGACACCGGATCCGCTGAGGTTCAGATCGCGCTTTTGACGACGAGAATCGAGACCCTCTCACAGCACTTCGAGATGCACAAGAAGGACAATCACTCTCGGCTTGGTCTGCTGAAGATGGTGGGCAAGAGGCGTCGTCTCTTGAACTATCTCAAGGACCAGAAGCCCGACAGTTACAAGTTGGTGATCAAAGAACTGGGGTTGCGCAGGTAATAGGTACCTGCAGACTACGCGCCGCCCATTTGCTGGCCCTCCCGCGAGCTTGCGGGAGGGTCTTGCTTTCGATAACCAGGCGCGCTTGGAGGTAAGTGATGCACAAGGTAGAGACGGAGTGGGCAGGGAGAACGCTGTCCATCGAGACTGGCAGGCTCGCAAGGCAGGCCGGCGGCGCCACGCTGGTGCAGTACGGCGACACGGTCATCCTGGCAACGGCCACGATCTCGAAGAACGAGATTCAGCGCGACTTCCTCCCGCTCTTCTGTGAGTACAGGGAGAAGTTCTACGCGGCCGGCAAGATACCGGGCGGATTCTTCAAACGCGAGGGGAGACCTCAGACGAAGGAGGTGCTGAGTTCCAGGCTCATCGATCGGCCGATCCGGCCGCTCCTGCCCTCCCACATGCGCAACGAGATCCAGCTCTACGTTAACGTCCTCTCGTCCGACACCGAGAACGACCCCGACATCCTGGCCATCATTGGCGCCAGCGCCGCGCTGTCCATCTCGACGGCGCCGTTCGATGGGCCGATCGCCGCGGTGCGGATCGGACTCAAGGACGGGGAGTATCTTGTCAACCCGACGTTCGAGACCCTGGCAGAGAGCCGCCTGAACCTCGTCATCGCGGGGACGGACGAGGCGGTCCTGATGGTCGAGGGGTCTGCGCTGGAGATATCCGACGGCGAGATGCAGAAGGCGCTGGAGATCGGGCATGCGGAGGTCAAGAAGGCCATCGCGCTTCAGAGGGAACTCCTCTCGAAGCTCGATATCAGGAAGATCGAGGTCCCGGCGCCGCTGATGCCCGCGGGGCTCGAGACGAGGGTACGGGACGACTACGGCGCGCGCGTGGCGAAGTCGGTACGCATCCCCGATAAGCAGCCGAGATACGACGCCATCGATGCCATCATGGACGAGGCCGTCGAGAGTCTCGCCGAGGACTACCCGGAGCACGGCGGGGCGATCGGTGAAGTGGTGCACGACCTCGAGAAGGCCGAGATCCGGCGAATGATACTTGACGAGGGCAAGCGTGCGGACGGGCGCGGCACCGACGATGTGCGTCCCATCACGTGCGAGACCTCGGTCCTGCCGAGGACGCACGGTTCGGCCGTGTTCACGCGCGGCGAGACGCAGGCCCTCGCAGTCATGACGCTCGGTTCGAGCCGCGATGAGCAGAAGATCGACGCTCTCGAGGGCGAGTCGTGGCGCAGCTTCATGCTGCACTACAACTTCCCGTCGTTCTCGGTCGGCGAGGTCAGGCCCATCAGAGGGCCGGGCCGACGTGAGATCGGGCACGGCAATCTTGCGGAGAGGGCGCTGACGCCCATCATCCCGCTGGACGAAGTCTTCCCGTACACCATCCGGATCGTGTCAGACGTGCTCGAGTCGAACGGTTCCTCGAGTATGGCCACGGTCTGCGCGGGCTCGCTGGCCCTGATGGACGCGGGCGCGCCCATCAAGGCGGCCGTCGCCGGAGTCGCGATGGGGCTTGTCAAGGAAGGCGACCGTTACGCGGTGCTGACCGACATCCTCGGCCTCGAGGATCATCTGGGAGACATGGACTTCAAGGTGGCTGGCACGCGTGAGGGTATCACGGCTTTCCAGCTCGACTCGAAGATCGGCGCCATTCCGACCGCGCTCCTGAGCGAGGCTCTCAGCAAAGCTCACACCGCCCGGATCCACATGCTGGACATCATGGACGCCCACCTGTCGGCGCCGCGGCCGCAGTTGTCGGCCTTCGCGCCGCGGATCGTCATGGTGTCGGTGCCGTCGGACAAGATCGGCGAGATCATCGGTCCAGGCGGCAGGGTCATCAGGAAGCTGCAGGAAGAGACCGAGACCAAGATCGACATCAACGACGAGGGCATCGTCAAGATCTCCGGTGACTCGCAGGAAGGTGTCGACGCGGCCCGGTCGTCCATCGAACTGATGATGAAGGTGCCGGAGGTCGGCGAGATCTACGAGGGTCCCGTCAAGAGCATCACGGACTTCGGCGCATTCATCGAGATACTCCCGAATCGTGACGGCCTCTGCCACATCTCCGAACTCGAGTACCACCGCGTCAACTCGGTTGAGGACGTGGTGAAGATGGGGGAGATGGTCAAGGTCAAGGTTATCGGTATCGAGGACCACGGCAAGGTGAGGCTCTCGCGCAGGGCGCTTCTGGAGAAGCCGGAGGGCTACGTGGAGCCGAAGCGCACCGAGCGGCCGAGAGAGCGTTCAGGCTCGAGGCCCGCCGGCAGGTCCGGCGGACGTCCGTCGGGCGGTAGCGGTGGCGGTGGCCGCGGCCGGCGCTAGCACCACCTACGACAGCAAGTGATACGGGAGCGGCGGCGGCCGGAGTCGGCCGTCGCCTGCTCCGACTGTCCGCCGCGTCTCGACAGGGGCGCGGGAAGCGGAGAGCGCGTGGCAATGGACAGGATCGAGGTCGAGATACTGCGGCTTCCGGGATCCGAGGGACTGCCCCTGCCTCGTTACATGAGTGACGGGGCGTCGGGGATGGACCTTCCCGCCGCGGTCCCGGAGCCGGTGAACATCGCCCCCGGCAGCATCGAGCTCGTGCCGACCGGTTTCGCGGTAGCGGTGCCCAGGGGGTACGAGGCCCAGGTGCGCTCCCGGAGCGGCATGGCTCTCAAACATGGCGTGTTCGTGCTCAACAGCCCGGGCACCATCGACTCGGACTACCGGGGCGAGGTCGGCGTCATCCTGGCCAATCTCGGCCGTGAGCCATTCACTGTGGCGCGAGGAGACCGGGTCGCGCAGCTGGTCGTCGCGCGGGTCACGGCGGTTTCCTGGGTGGAGGGGGAGGCTCTCACGTCAACCGGTCGGGAGGCGGGCGGATTCGGACACACGGGCGGCCACGGCGACGCCGGGTCCTGAGCAGGAGGGAGCTGATGGCCCGCCCCGAGGTCCTCAGGAGCCCCGTTCTTCGCGTTCTGGACTATGTCTTCATTCTGAGACCCACGGTCGCAGTCGGCATGTGGGTCTTCTTCTTTGCCGGCGCGGCACTGGCGGCGCGGGCGAGTGACGTCGGCATTTCGCTCTTCTTCCCGCCGAGAGACGTGTTGCTGGGATTCGGCGCGATGACTGCCGTTCTCGGCGGCGGCTGCCTGCTCAACCAGATCACAGACGTCGAGACCGACCGCGTCAACGAGAAGCTCTTCTTCCTGCCGAGGGGACTCATCTCGATGCGCGCGGCCTGGGTGGAACTTGCGGTCGTGTGGGGCCTGGCGGCCGCACTGGCGCTCCCTCTGTCGACCGGCTTCAAGGTCGTCCTCGCGGCCTCGCTGTTCCTGAACGTCACCTACTCCGCGCCACCTCTCAGAGCCAAGTCACGCTGTCCCTGGGACATGGCGTGGAACGGACTCGGATTCGGGTTCGTGTCGGCCGCGGCCGGATGGGCCGCCATGGCTCCTCTGACGCACGCGATCGTCCCGGTGGGGCTGACCTACGCGCTGGCCGTGGCCGGCGTGACGGCATCGACGACCGTGCTCGACGTCGAGGGTGACAGGTCCGAGGGGTTGAGGACAACGGCGGCCGTGCTCGGGGCCTGCGGAGCGAGCGCCCTGACGTTGGTCCTGGTCGGCGCCTCCGTGGTCGCGGGCGCGCTCACCAGAGATCCGCTGGGATTCTTCGGCCCGGTTCTCTCGCTTCCACTTCTCATCAGAGCGCACGTGACGCGCGTCAGGGCGCACCGGATCGCTGCGAACCAGTTCATGGTGGCCGCTTTCGCGCTGGTCGCGTCGGTGCGGTCGCCCTACCTGCTTCTGCTGCTCGCTCTCGTCTACTTCGGGTCCAGGGGCTACTACAGGACGCGCTTCGGCCTTTCTTACCCGGGGTCAGGCACTCCCTAGCACCGCGCGGGCGAGTCGGCGGTGGCGACGTTTCTGGTGGTGTGGCATTTTCCTAACCTGGTTGTCGATCGGGGCAAGAAACTGACGGGGCGCTTCTATGCACAATCGTTTGCCTCGGCGTCG
>JBDRTQ010000316.1:0-8103 GCA_043823885.1 Candidatus Eiseniibacteriota bacterium
TCGGTCCATCACGGCAAACAGGAGGCCTTCTCAAGTGAAAACCACAGCCGTCATCTCACTCTGTTGCATCGTGGCTCTGTCCGTGGTCGGATGCTCTTCTCCAGGGAGCGGCGACATCGAGATAGTCTTCGCCGCCGGCAACGACCCCTCCGGCGCCACCGAGGCGCTGGTCGACGAGTACAACGCCGCCCACCCGGGCGTGCTGGTCAAGTTCCAGGCGATGCCCGCGAGCACGGACACGCAACACGACGCGTACGTGACCTACCTGTCGGCGCGTGAGTCGAACATCGACCTCTACAGCCTCGACGTCATCTGGACGGCGGAGTTCGCCCGCGCGGGTTGGATCGTTGAACTGCCCGTGAACTACATCCAGAAAGACACGTTCCTGGAGGGACCGCTCCAGAGCGTTACCTACGCGGGCAAGCTCTACGCGGTACCGTGGTTCACCGACGCGGGCGTGCTCTACTACCGCAAGGACCTGCTGGAGGAGGCGGGACTCCCGGTGCCCGAGACGTGGAC
This sequence comes from Candidatus Eiseniibacteriota bacterium, assembly GCA_043823885.1. Lineage (GTDB taxonomy): Bacteria > Joyebacterota > Joyebacteria > Joyebacterales > Joyebacteraceae > JALGZG01. The sequence goes on from JBDRTQ010000316.1 coordinate 520, forward strand.
GGAGTTCCGCGAGGCCTGTCGCGAGGTCGCCGGTTCGAGAGGAATGGAAGGATTCGTCTGGCAGGGCGCCCGCTACGAGGGACTCGTCTGCGACTTCCTGGAGTTCCTGTGGAGCGTCGGCGGCGACCTCGACAGAGAAACCCTGATCGAGAGGCCTGCCGCGGCGGAGCGCGGCATCGTGGAGGCCCTGGGGCTCATGCTCAGTTTCCTCGAGAGCGACATCTCGCCCGGCGGCGTGCTGACGTACAAGGAGGAAGACTCGAGGAGGTTGTTCACCGAGGGACAGGCGCTCTTTCTCCGGAACTGGCCCTACGCGTGGAGCATGGCCGAGGGCGAGGGATCGAAGATCAAGGGCCTGGCCGGGATCGCGCCCCTGCCCCACTCGGAGGGCAACACGGGCTACTCGACGATCGGCGGATGGAACGTGGCCCTGTCGAGCTACAGCAAGCACCCGGACGAGGCGCTGGAGTTCCTGCGCTTCATCACCGGAGAAAAGTCGATGAAGGAGCGCGCGATCAAGGGCGGCTACCTGCCGACGCTCAAGAGCACCTACGGCGACCCCGACGTCCTCGACGCGAACCCGCACTTCTCGCGGTTCTTCGAGGTCTTCCAGAACACGCGCAACAGACCCAGGTCTCCCCACTACCCGCGCATATCGGACGTCATCCAGGAGAACGTCCACCGAGCTCTCACGTACGGGATCGAGCCCGAGGCGGCCGCGGCCAACATCGTGAGGGAACTCGCGGAGATCATGGCCGAGTAGGACGCGGCCTGAGAGAGACAAAACCCGATGAACGCCAGACAGAGAGCACGCCTCGCCTTCTGGCTCCTTGCGCCCGCGCTCGCGTTCGTGACGGTCGTGGGCGCGTTTCCCGTGCTCACCCAGTTCATCCTGAGCTTCACCAACTTCGATCTGAAGTTCCCTGATGAACGCGGTTTCGCGGGGCTCTCGAACTTCTCGCGGCTGCTCGCAGACAACCTGTTCTGGTCTGACCTCGGGCAGACGGCGTACTTCACGGTCGTCTCCGTGGGGCTCGAGCTGGTGCTGGGGCTCGCGGCGGCCCTCCTCCTCCACAGGATGCTCAGGGGACGAATGGCGATGTACGCGTCGCTCATCGTACCCTGGGCGCTCCCTACCGTGGTCGCCGCGACCATGTGGTCGCTGCTTCTGAACGACAGGGTCGGACTGGTCAACTCCGTCCTCGAGCGACTGGGTCTGATGGGAGAACCCATCGTCTGGCTCGGACCCAGGCTCGCGATGACGTCCGTGATCCTCGCCGACGTGTGGAAGACGACGCCCTTCGTCGCCATCATCCTGCTGGCCGGCCTCAAGTCGATACCCGCCCAGTACTATGAGGCCGCGGCTCTCGACGGGGCCGGGCGCTGGTCGGTGTTCCGTTCCATCACCCTTCCGCTTCTCAAGCCGTTCATAGCCATCGCGGTGCTGTTCAGAACGATGGACGCCTTCCGCGTCTTCGACCTGATCTGGGTGCTGACCGGCGGCGCGTCCCGCACCGAGACGCTCTCGATCTACATCCACAGGGTCCTCTTCAGATACGCCGACCTGGGCTACGGCTCGACTCTCACGGTCGCGCTCTTCGTCATCGTGTTCGTGCTGAGCCTGGGGCTGATACGATTCATGAAGGTGTCGGGGGAAACGCAGTGAGACGATTCCGGGAACACAAGCTCCTGCTGTGGATGGCGCGGGGACTGCTCGTACTCGCGTGCCTGTTCCCCCTCTACTGGATCGTCAACGTCTCGCTCAGTTCGCCCAACGCGCTCTACAAGAAGCCGCTCGACTACTTCCCACAGCCGGCCGTTGGCGAGAACTTCCGGGCGGTGTTTGACGTCAACCAGTTCCCGCGGAACATCGCCAACAGCTTCGCCGTCGCGTCGCTGACGACGCTCCTGACCCTCGTGCTCGGTGCCCCGGCGGCCTACGCCCTCGCTCGCCTCAGGGTGAAGTACAGGAACGCCATCCTCGCCCTCTTCCTCGGCATCGCCATTTTCCCGGCCATCGGCATGATCGGCCCGCTCTACATCGGGATGGCGAGACTGGGGCTCATCAACCGTTACCCGGCGCTGGTCCTCCCCTACACTCTGCTGTCGCTGCCGCTGGCCGTGTGGATCCTGACGCACTTCTTCTCGACGCTGCCCACGAGCCTCGAGGACGCGGCCATGGTCGACGGGTGCACGCCCGCGAGGGCCTTCCTGCAGATCATCCTGCCCATCGCCGCCCCCGGCGTGTTCACGGCGGCCGTGCTGATCTTCATCTTCGCCTGGAACGAGTTCCTCTTCGCGCTGATACTGACGTCCACGCCGGAGGCCAGAACCGTCCCGGTTGCCCTGGCGCTCTTCGCCGGGCTGCACGAACTCCCGTGGGCGACCATCGCGGCCGCCACGGTCGTGAGCATCCTGCCCGTCCTCGCGCTGGTCGCGCTGTTCCAGAGAAGGATAGTCGAGGGGCTGACTAGTGGCGTGGAGAGGTAGGTCTGACCGACCGGTCCCGGCTCAGCGTCGCGCGCCGACCCAGTCCGGCAGTTCAGCAGACGGCAACCTGATGGCCTCGAAGAGCGTCGCGACGTATTCCCCGTCGGGACCCGCACGGTGCGGATTGACGTACTCCCACACAATGACTCCCGCAGACGTGACCTCGAAAGCCCGGCCGTTGTCCGATTCGCTGATCAGCGTGTTGCCGCCCGGAAGACGCTGGTTCGAACCGCACGTCTCGCTGTGGAAGGGGCTCTCCGGAGTTCCCAGGTAGCTCCACGCGATCTCCTGCGAGAACGGATCGAACTCGATCACACGGGAGACGTCGGGACCGGCCTTGTTGTCGAATACCAGCATGCGCCCGTTGGGCAGGACCGTCGGCTGGTGCTGCAGCCGCCACAGGCCGGTCAGCGCCCAGACCACGGCCTCCGTGTCAGGGTCGACCACGGCGATCGTATCGAGCATGAGGACGGAGATGAGCAGGTTCCCTTCCCGGAAGGATTCCGACCGCGCTGCCAGGCTGCCGTCCAGGATCTCGAGCGTGTTGGTGTGAAAGACGTCGCCCTCGCGGCTCACCCTGGACAGGAGGGACGCGTAGGGCGACTTCTCGAAGGCCTCGAGCAGCGAGAACCGACGGAGGACCTGCCCGTCGGCATCGAGGTACGTGACGAAGTCTTCGAGTATGGGGTGCTTCCTGCTGAAGCGGGGCAGGATCTTCGCCTCGCGGTCGAGGACGCAGAAGCCCCCGCCGGACGTCCGCTCGACGTCGTGGTGGTAGCCGCCGGCCGCCGCCCACACGAGCCGGGAGTCCACATCGAGCCTGAGGATCCCGAGCCCCTCGTGAATGGCGACGATCCCGCCGTCCTCGAGCAGCATCACGCGGCGCCAGTATTCGTCTCCGGTGGCGTCGGGTGGGGTCTCGCGACCGGGCCACGCGGCTTCGAAGTCGGACTGCCACGCGTGGACGAGGCTTCCGTCCATGTCCATGAGCCCGGCCCAGGACCCGTGGCCGGACACCACGAGATTGAGTCCCGCCTCCGCGCGAGCCTCGTCGTGTATCGTCACGCCCGAGCGCGCTCCACCGGGCGCCGAGCCGGTCAGGTAGCTTATCGACTCGAGCCTCGCCATCTCCTCCGTCAGCTCGGCCCCGACGGGACCCTGACGCGAACGCCTCCAGCGCCCCGCCGCAGGCTCGACCGTGCTGCCGTCGCCCCTGACGGCCGTGAGGACGGTCCGAGCAAGCGCGTACGGGAAGCTCCCTGTCCGCTCCGCGAACATGCCATAGCCGCAGCCTATCACGAGCGCGGCGAGCAACAGGACCAGTCGGATGACGCGTCGATCGCGGGCCACGAGAGTTTCACCTTCCCTGCTTGACGGGTGCCCCTGCGTTTTGCCCCAGTGTAGCATGAAACGGTTTGCCTTTCAAAGTTGACGCGACCGGCACCAGGGGGTACGCTTCTGAGCAGTGTTGCCCGCACTCCGGGACCTCGAGAAGAGAGGGTTTCAGATGAAGAGCGCTGTTGTGGCCGCGCTTGTTCTGCTCGTGGCCGTAATGGGTCCGGTTGTCTCATCCGCCGACACCGTGATCGTTGACTACTATGGGATACCCCCCAACTATTCGAACCTCCAGGACGGGATCGACGCCGTGTCCGACGGCGGGACCGTCATGGTCATCGCCAGCATCAGCAGCGGAGTGCCCGTCACGTTCCGCGGCGCCGGCAACCGCGGTCTCGACTTCGGCGGGAAGAACATCACACTGTGGGCCCTCACCGGTCCCAACATGATCGCCATCGACTGCGAGGGCGCCGACCGGGCGATACTGCTCTCGACCGGCACCGACTCCACATCTCACATCATGGGCTTCACCTTCCTCAACGGGCACGCGACCGATGGCGGAGGCGCCATCAAGTGTGAGAGCGGCTCCCCGCGCATCTCGGACTGCATCTTCCGCGACAACTCCACCTCCGGTGACGGCGGGGCCATAGCGCTCACTCAGGGGCAGACCCGCATCACGGACTGTGCGTTCTACTGCAACTCCGCCTCCGGCGACGGCGGGGCCATACACGCTGCGAACTCGGACCTCGGTCTCAGTGCCTGCACGTTCAGCGACAACGACGCCTCCGACGGTGGTGGCATCTCGCTCCTGGACTGTGATCTGACGATGAGCCTGTGCACGCTGGCGAACAACGAGGGCGCTCCCGGAGCGGGCGTGCGTCTGCAGACCACGCGTCCGGGCAGGTCCGCCGTTATCGAGCGGTGCATCCTGGCCTTCGGCCGGCTGGGCAGGGGCGTGTCCGGCGGGGCGCCCGAGATCTTCCACTGCTGCGTGTACGGCAACGCCGGCGGCGATGACCTCCCCGGGAACGCGCACGACAACGAGTTTGTCGATCCGCTCGTCTGCGACCTCTACGGCGTCGACGGCGGCAACATGAGCCTGTGCAGCAACTCTCCGTGCCTCCAGTCCAACAACACCTGGGCCCTTCAGGTGGGCAGCAGGGCGCAGGGATGCGCCAACTGCGACTCCCCCGTGCTGCCGTCCAGCTGGGGCAGCATCAAAACGCTCTTCAGGTAGCCCGCCCGCTCGTCGCACCTTCCTTTTCCGTGACTCCACTCCCTGGCGGCCCGGCTTCCTCAAGCCGGGCCTCTCAACACGCCTCGCCACTGACTGCAGCCCACTCCGGTTCCCCGCTTCGCCGCCAGAACTCCCCTCGGGCCTGGAATATGCTCTCTCGTGCATCACTCCGGTCGGCGCGTCGCCCCGCGATCCCGTCGCACTCGGAGTGGTGCAGGTCCGTGCGCGCACAACGTGTGCACTCATGTCATTGATATTTCGCCGCAACGCCCAATCTCTGGGCATTAGAGGACTTGACAGGTACCATGCTCAGCACTACAATGCGCGCAATTCTCTTAGCACGGGTTGGCACGCTGACCTCGGGAGACCGGGTCGGCAACAAGCGATTGCAGATGACACGACTGAGACTGCTCCTGATACCGGGCATCTTTGCCCTGGTGTTGTGTTTCCCTACACACACTCTGCGCGCCGAGCCACCAGGCTCGTCGGGCGGTTCCCACGTGCTCGTGGGAATGACCCCGAACGCGGGCTTCGAGATCACCTGTGACGACTCCCTCCTCTACGATGAACCCGTCGCGTCCGATGCGCTCGGGATAGTCAGGTTCGCCGTCGATCAGGACGGCCTCCCGGACGTCGGTATGATATGTCTTCGTCAGCCGGGACCTCCGCTGGTGTTGGACTGCACGGTCAGCGAACTCGACACGAGTGCCGTCTTCTGCTGGCAGACCGACAGGCCCGCGTGGTCGCACGTGGAATACGGAACGTCCAGCGGACACTACTCCGACTCATCTCCGGAGCAGCTCGATCTCGAGATCAACCACGGGGCGTCACTCGAGTTGTTGACGCCCGAGACGACGTACTACTACCAGGTGGTGTCGACGGACGCGTTCGGCAACTGGACGGTCACCGATGAGATGACGTTCGACACGTGCCCGCGGCGTCCGTACATCACCGACGTCACCGTGGCTGATATCTCGGCGACGTCGTTCAGGGTCACGTGGACAACAACCACTCCTGCCGACTCCCGCATCGAGTACGGTCAGCAGAGTTCGTGCGACGACGGCGTCGTGCTGCTGCCTGACCCCGTCACGGACCACGAGGTCACGATCGGTGACCTCTCGATGGGCGAGACCTATTACTTCAGAGCGAGGAGCGCGGACGATTGCGGTTGCGAGGCCGTGTCAGGCGTGACGACCGTCACGACCGCTGCGGAGGCTGTTCAGATCATCGGGGTGTCGCTTCTGAATGTGACGCAGACCACCGCGACCATCCGCTGGTGGACGACGGTGCCAGCCACGTCCCAGGTAGCCTACGGAACAACCCCCGGCTACGGCCATTTCTCGGCGTTTGGAGCTGAGCTGGCAACGGGGCACCTGGTCGTGCTGGAAGGACTCCTGCCCGAAATCCTCTACCACTTCGCGGCCATCTCGACCGACGCGGGGGGCCACGAGGCGACCTCGCCCGACCTTACTTTCACCACGGCCCCGATCGATGGGACGGATCGGCTCCTCATCTTCAACGTCGACGTTCGCCTGGCCGATGGGCCCACGGCCACGGTCCTGTGGACGACGAACCTGCCCTCGACGTCGCTAGTGGAGTACGGAGCCAGCACGGGATATGGGCAGACCGCCTATGACGACGAGAAGGTCATACACCACAGCATCGTGCTTGGCGGACTTGAGTCCCGCATGCTATACCACTTCAGGATCTCGAGCAGCGCCGGACATGAACTGGAAGCAGTCTCGAACGACATGCTGTTCTCGACGCACGGCGTCGCCGACCTCTCCCCGCCCTCCGCGCCGGAGGGACTGACGGCCAGTTCCACGGAATCCTCGATCGACCTCTCGTGGGAGACGGTGCTCGGCGCGGGACTTGCCGGCTACACGGTCTACAGAAGGCGCGAGGGGCATCTTCTCTACGCGAGCATTGCCACCGTGCCGGAGGGGCAGACCACCTACCACGACGCGAGCGTCCAGCCGGGCATGTACTACGACTACGCCGTCGCCGCCCGGGACGCCTCGGGCAACGAGAGCGATCTCTCGGCAAGGGTCAGGATCATGGCCGGCGCGAGCACGGCCGGGCAGGTCTGGGTCTTCCCGAATCCCGTGGTGAACCAGACGTCCATCAGGTTCGCTCCGCCGCGCCCCGCATCGGGAAGCGACGAGGGCGGTCGTAACTCCCTGCGGATCTACGATGCAGCAGGGAGGCTCGTCCGGACGCTCGACGGTGGCTCGTCGGGTCCCGAACCACGGACCGTCCAGTGGGACGCCAGGGATGAAGGCGGACAGCGGGTCGCGAGCGGCGCATACTTCTGCGTCGTCGCAAACCACGCCGGGACTCTTCGCACAAAGCTGCTCGTCCTGAGATAGGCTCGGCCGCCCGCAGGCGCGGCGCATCGGACGAACACCTCGTCAAGAACACAAGCGTCGTCGCACAGGCAGAGCGGGAAGCGAACGGCCCTCGAATGACTGGGGGCCGTTACTCGTCTCTTGATTCCGGTGCTGTCGCGCGGCTAGACTCAC
>JBDRTQ010000317.1:0-9932 GCA_043823885.1 Candidatus Eiseniibacteriota bacterium
ACCTCGATCTGGTCAAACGGGCGCTCCGGCTGTTCGACGGAGTGGTCGTGGCCGTCGGAACCGGACGCGACAAGTCTCCGATGTTCTCTGTCGAAGAGAGGATCGGGTTCTTCAAGGACGCAGTGAAGAGTCTCAATAACGTCGAGGTGATCTCTATCGACGGGCTCCTCGTCGACACCGTCAGCGAGACTGGTACCGTGGCGATCATTCGGGGCCTGAGAGAGGTGTCCGACTTCGAGTACGAGTTCCAGATGGCCCTGATGAACAGACGCCTGGCGCGCGACATCGAGACCGTGTTCCTGATGCCGAGCCTGAGCTACATCTATCTCGATTCGACCATAATGAAGGAAGTGGCGCTCCTGGGCGGGGACGTCGACGGGCTCGCGCCCGAGGCCGTCATCCGCGCGCTGGAGGATAAGCGCGGGTCGCGCCGGCGCACCACCTGAGATTCGCCCGGAGCGGTCGGACGGAACCGGAGGCATTCTTGTCGTCGTCAACAGCTGAGAATCACCGGCCCGCGTCCCGTGGGGCCGCCCCGCGTGCGCTCTCAAGAGCGACCAGACGTGCGCTCTCCAGGGCGGCCGGGGGCTCGCTCTCCTTCGCTCTCGAGGACAGGATCTGCTACTCGTTCGACGCGACGAACCTCCGCTCGATCCCTGACGCAGTAGTATGGCCCCGGAGCACCGGTGAGGTGTCGGCGGTCGTCCGCGCGGCCGCGGCCGCGTCTCTCCCAGTAACGGCGCGAGGGGCAGGCACCGGCTACACGGGAGGAAGCGTGCCCGTGGCCGCTGGCATCGTCCTGTCATTGGAAGAGATGAACCGCGTGCTCTCGATCGACGTGGGGCGACGGATCGCCGTCGTCGAGCCGGGAGTGATCAACAACGACCTCAGGGAAGAGGCAGAGGCCGCGGGTCTCTTCTATCCTCCCGACCCCGCAAGCCTTCTCGTCTCTACTGTAGGTGGGAACATCGCGGAGGGCGCGGGAGGCCCCCGGACGGTGCTTCACGGAACGACGCGAGACTACGTCGTCGGTCTCGAGCTCGTGCTCGCCGACGGCGCCGTGATCTCGACCGGCGTCCTGGCCGAGGGCCCGGGCATCTCCTGGGATCCGGGTTCGCTGCTCGTCGCGTCCGAGGGAACCCTGGCCGTCGTGACGAAGGCGGCCCTGAGACTGTGTGACCGGCCCGAGCGCTTCGCGACGTTCTGGGCGGAGTTCCCTTCGCTTTCCCAGGCCGCAACCGCGGTCGCCGGCATCACCGCATCGGGCCTGCCCGTGTCGGTCCTCGAGATACTGGACCGGGAGACGCTGGCCTGCGCGACGGAGTACATCCGAGGGAGCAGACCGGACTCGGTTCCAGAAGCGGCGCTTCTCATCGAGCTGGAGGGCGAGGAGGCCGCCGTGACCGGGTCGACGGAGAGACTCCGCGAAGAGCTCGCCCGCGGCGCGGCGTCGAGCTTCCGCGAGGCGGCGGACCAGATCGAGCGCGACGAGATATGGGATATCCGGAGAGCTATCTCTCCCTCGCTCGCCAGGCTCGCCTCCGGCAAGATCAACGAGGACATCGCCGTGCCGAGAAGCGCGATCCCGGCCTTCGTCCGGAGGATGCGCGAGATCTCGGAGTCGGCGGGGCTCCCGATACTGGCGTTCGGGCACGCCGGGGACGGCAATCTGCACGTCAACATCATGCTGGACCGTGCCGACCGCGGCCAGATGCGCGCGGCGCGAACCGCGGTTGACCTCCTTTTCAAGGCGGCGCTCGGGATGGGCGGGACGCTGTCGGGCGAGCACGGAATAGGCATCACGAAGGCCGACCACCTCGCCGGAGAACTGGACGAGCCGGCGCTCCGCGCGACCTCGGCGGTCAAGCGCGCGCTCGACCCGGCTGGCCTGCTGAACCCCGACAAGATACAGACCGACCGGCCCAATCCCTGGTGGAAGGACCTCGACGACGAGACGGAAGGGAACACAGGAACCGCGCCATGTTGATAGACACAGCGACGATCGAGGTCAAGGGCGGCGACGGCGGGAACGGCTGCAGCAGCTTCCGCAGGGAGAAGTTCGTACCGCGGGGCGGCCCGAACGGCGGGGACGGTGGTCACGGCGGCAGCGTTGTCTTCGAAGCAGCGCGCGGCCTCTCTTCTCTCCTCGATTTCCGCTACAGGCAGCACTACAAGGCGCAGAAGGGCCGCAACGGAATCGGGGCGAACAAGCGCGGGCGCGACGGCGAGGACATCGTGCTACTGGTCCCGCCCGGGACCATCATAAAGAACCACGAGTCCGGCGACGTGCTGGCCGACCTCGAGGAGGACGGCGCCCGCATCGTGATCGCGAGGGGCGGCCGCGGAGGACGAGGCAACGCGCGCTTCGCCACACCCGTCGAGCAGGCGCCTCGTAAGTTCGAGGGAGGCAGGCCGGGTGAGCAACTCATCGTCGATCTTGAGCTCAAGCTCATCGCGGACGTGGGGCTGGTCGGCCTGCCCAACGCCGGCAAGTCGACGCTCCTGTCGCGAGTATCGGCGGCGAAGCCCAAGACGGGGAACTTCCCCTTCACGACGCTGAGTCCCGTGCTGGGCATAGTCGGGCACGGCTCGGCCGACAGCTTCGTGATGGCCGACCTCCCCGGGCTCATCGAAGGCGCCCACCGGGGCAAGGGACTCGGTCACAGATTTCTCCGGCACGTCGAGCGGACCAGGGTCCTTGTGATCCTCCTCGATTCATCGAGTGAAACGCTGATGGACGACTACGAGACGCTTCTCGGCGAGCTCGAGAGCTACGGGCAGGGACTCTCCGAGAAGCCCAGGATCGTGGCTCTCAATAAGATCGACCTGTCTCCCGACGAGGTCGCTCCCGGGGCCGCGTTCGGTGGGGAGGAGATCCACCGGATCTCGGGGTTCTCGGGGCAGGGTCTGGACGGACTGACCCGCGCGCTGGTCGGGATGCTGGCCGAGCTGGACGACTGACGGGCCGCGCCGGTCGCAGAGGCGCGAGGACGGTTCCGGTCGTGCGACCGGGGCCGCGGCTTCCCCTGGGGAAGGGTGGTGGTGAGGTGTGACCGAACGGGAGGCCGCGATGGTGCTCGCGCTGACCAGCGGCGTGGGCCCGGTGACCGCGGCACGGCTGCGCGGGACCTTCGGATCGTATCGGGAGGCAGCCAGGGTCATGGCCGGCGGCGCAGCCGGTCGGGGGTGCGTTACTCCGCGAGTGGCCGCGGCCATCAGAGACGCCGTCTCTCAACGCAACTGGGTGGTCGAATCGGAACTGGCCAGGAGGGCCGGCGCGCGATTCGCTCTCCCGGGTGACGAGGACTATCCCGGCGTCCTCCGCGAGATCGCCGACGCTCCCGTCGGTATCTTTGTATCGGGTCATGCTCTCGGTCCTCTCGCGCCGATGATAGGCATCGTCGGCAGCAGGACGCCGACCCCTCGCGCGTCCGCGGTCGCGACCGAACTCGCGGCCGACCTGGCCAGGGCCGGGTTGACCGTCGTCAGTGGTCTGGCGCGCGGCACGGACACGAGGGCGCACGAGGGAGCCCTCGATGCAGGAGGACGGACCGTCGCGGTCCTGGGTTGCGGGCTTGCCTGCGTGTATCCCCCGGAGAACGCGGGACTCGCCAGAGACATCGTGGGGGGCGGTTCGCTCGTGAGCGAGTTCCCCATGCTGGCGGAGCCCAGGCCCGGACATTTCCCGAGACGCAATCGCATCATCTCGGGGCTCTCGGCCGGAGTCGTCGTCGTGGAGGCCGCAGCGAAGAGCGGGGCCCTCATCACGGCGGCCCACGCGCTCGAGCAGGGACGCGAGGTCTTCGCCGTTCCGGGTCCGGTGGACGAGCCGCTGTCGGCCGGGCCCAATCGACTGATCAAGGCCGGGGCGAAGCTCACGGAGGACGCGGGAGACGTTCTCGACGAACTCGAGCGCGCCTGGGGACCGTTTCCCGTGCCGAGGTCAGGCTGGTCGACCTCGGGAAGCAGGCGCGAAGACGTCCTGTGGCAGTCCGGCGCGGACACGGACACCCCGCGGCGACCCGACGCGGAGCTTCCCCTTTCCCGTCGCGTGCTGTCACTTCTGTCGCTGACGCCGGTGACGGTCGACGACATCGTGGCCGGGACGGGAGCGCCCGTGGCGCTGGTGCTCTCCACGCTTCTGAAACTGGAACTGGCGGACGAGGTCACATCGTCACCGGGTGGACGTTTCGTTCTGGGCAGCAGGGCGAGAGGGCGCGCCGGGCGCGGGTAGGAGGAGGACGGATGGCCGCAGAACGACGAGCGAAGGTGGCCGTAGCGCGCTGCGCGACCTACGAGCGCGACGACGTGTCGAGAGCCGTGGGCGAGGTCCTCGGGCACCTGGGAGGCATGGCCCGATTCGTCTCCCCCGGCCAGAAGGTCCTGTTGAAGCCCAACCTTCTCGCGGCCAAAGATCCCGACCGCGCGATAACCACGCACCCAGCCGTGATAGAAGCGGTCATCGAAGCGGTCAGAGAGGCCGGCGGTGAACCGTCGATGGGCGACAGCCCCGGAGGTGCGCTCCGCGGGATCGAGCGCGTGTGGCGCAACACCGGGCTCCAGGAACTCTCCGACAGGACCGGCGTTCCCATCGTCAACTTCGAGGCCTCGGGGGCAAGGGAGGTCGAGGGCGAACTCAGGTCGTACATGATCGCCCAGCCGGTTCTCGACGCCGACGTCGTCATCGGCCTGCCAAAGATGAAGACCCACGTTCTCACTCTCTACACAGGATGTATCAAGAACATGTTCGGCGCGATACCCGGATTCGCGAAGGGACGACTGCACAGCATCGCACCCAGGGCCGTGCCGTTCAGCAGACACGTGGTGGACGTCTTCTCTCTCGTCCAGCCCGGGCTTCACATAATGGACGCCGTGGTCGCCATGGAGGGGAACGGGCCCTCGGGCGGCAGGCCCAGGAAGGTCGGGGCCATAATAGGCGGCACCGACCCCGTAGCCGTCGATACCGTGGTCGCCGGAATGATGGGGTTCCGGGACGGACAGGTCTCCACCATCCGTTTCGCCGCCGCCAGGGGGCTCGGTACCGGACAGCGCGAGGACATTGAGATCGTCGGCGAGGACCCGGGAAGCTTCGACGTCGGGGGGTTCGAGCTGCCCGGCACGACGATGCTCAGCCTGCTCCCCGGTCCCTTAGTCAAGGTGCTCAGACCCTGGATATGGGTCTGCCCGGAGATGTCGAAGGAGCGCGGCTGCCGCGCCGAAGCATGCGCGCTCTGCGTCAGGAGCTGTCCCGTCGAGGCGATCGAGATGACCGGGTCGGGCCCGGTCGTCGACCGGAAGAAGTGCGTCGAGTGCCTTTGCTGCCACGAGGTGTGTCCGGAGGACGCGGTGGAGATCAGGTTCTCGTGGTTGGCCAGCAAGTTCGTCTGAGGCGTCAGACGTGACCTTGCGGGAGCGCCGCGGTTCCCGCTCGTCAGGAGTGCGCATGCCGAGGTCCAGGAAGATCACACTGCAGCACAGGCTGGAGTACGTGGCCGGGCGAGCGGCGCAGGCCGCGATCTGCGCGCTTCCCGCCGCGTGTGCGCGGGCGACCGGCGCGGCTCTCGGCGGCTTCGCTTTCTCCGTGCTCAAGCTGCGTCGGCGTGTCGTGATGGAACATCTGGAGAGGGTCTTCGCGGGAGAGAGGAGCCACGAGGAACTGGTCAGGATCGCGCGCGAGTCGTACAGGAACTTCGGCCGCATGACGTTCGAGTACATGCGCTTCCCTCGCATGACGCCGCGGGATGTCGAGGCGTTGATCACTGTGACCGGGAGTGAGCACCTCGACGTGGCGCTTGAGAAGGGCAGCGGGGCAGTACTGGTCGCCGGCCATTTCGGCAACTGGGAGACCCTGGCGATGCTCGCGAGCAAAGGATATCCGATGACGTTCCTCGTCGGCGAGCAGCACAACATCCTCGTCGACGGGATGATGAACCGGCTTCGGGCGCGGTTCGGAGGCGAACTCGTGCCAGTGACGGGCAATCTGATGGGCGTGCTGCGCGCCCTGCGCCGCAACAGGGTGGTCTGCATGCTCTCCGACCAGGACGCCGGCAGGAACGGCGTCTTCGTCGAGTTTCTCGGGAAGCCCGCGTCGACGCCCTACGGGCCCGGGCGCATGTCCGAAAGCACGGGCGCGCCGCTTCTGCCGTGCGCCATCGTCAGGCACGCGGGAGGAGCTCATGAGATAGTGGTCTGCCCGCCCGTCGCGCTGCCTTCTGTGGACCTCCCTAAGGACGAGAGGGTCAGGCTTCTCACTCAGGGATACACCGCCGAGTTCGCCCGGTTCATTCGTCTGCGTCCGGAACTCTACTTCTGGATGCACAGGAGGTGGAAGACGAGCCCTCCGGAGGTTGGCAGGGCCGAGGACGGCAGGGACGGGGCGGGGGCCGGGGACGAGGACGAGTAGCCGAAGTGGGTCACCACCACAAGAGTACGCGAAAGGAGCCGCCCGAGGGCGGCTCCTTCTCGAGTACGCCGTCTCGCTGTGGTGAGGGGCTTTCTAGTTGCCCCAGCCGACCGAGAGGCCGAGGCCCCAACCGGCGTTGATGTTGGTGCCCATGAGCGGGTAGTACATGTCGAAGCCGAGCGACATCCCACTGTCCATGATGTAGTCGAACCCCGGGTTGATGCTGACGAGGTTCGAACCCACTACGTAGGTACCGGTCATCCCGACGGGGATTGGCTCGCCGTCCTCCTCGGGATCGCTGCCGAAGAATCCACCGGCGCCGAGGCGAAGGCTCATCACGTCGCTGAGGAAGTAGTTGTAACCCGCGTAGAAGTGGATCTCGTTCCCGGGCGTGTAGTCGCCCTCACGCGCGTCCTCGTCGCCCGTCCGGTCCATCCTGTAGCGGTAGCCGATCGAGCCGTCGAGGGAGCCGGGACCAGCCGGCGCGCCGAACATCACTGCGGCGTCTATGTCCATCTGGCCCGAGCCGGTGGGGAGCTCGTCGGGATCGGCATCCATCTCGTCGACGCCCGTCGGGACCTTGACGCCCAGGCGTGCCGTCATCATCGGGTCGGGCAGGATGCCGTACTTCGCCCAGATCCAGGTGTCGGCGATCCCGGTGCCCTCGTACTCGGTGTTGAGCGGGGGGCCGTTCTCTTGCTTGTTCATGACGAACATGGGAGTGACTCCGACCTCGAAGCCGTCCATGATGCCGTAGCTGATCTTGACGGGGACCCACGTACCCGAGAACGTCGTGCCCTCTCCCCACTCCTGACTCTCGCCGTCCCTGTCGTAGTACTTGTCGGCCGAGAAGTACAGGAAGCTGCCCTGAATGCCGAATCCGCCGGCGTCGAGCGTCGCCCCGGTGTCGCCTGTGTAGAGCACGTCGTACGTGCGGATATCGAACGCGCCCGCGGTCATCGCGAGAGCGATGACGAGAACGGCAGCAAGCATGTTGCGTATCATCGTGACTCCTCCTGGTTCAAACCGTGAGTTTCTGAAGATCCAACCCTGCCGGACCCCGTGGGGGCCGCTCTGGTCTCTTCTCGCTCCCACCTCCCTCTTGGATTTGCGGGGGTTCTGAGCCCCCGTTCCGGTTACCGACGTGTCGTGGCCGCATCAGTGGGACTCGGGCCGCCCGGGTCCCTTGCACGCCCGGAGGGACTCAGGGAGCCCCCGGCGTGCCCGGCCTCCGAGACTACTGGAAGCCTATCTGCGTGCCGGGCTGCGCCTCACCCGCCGATTTGATCTCGCCGTGTCGCTCTTCGTACTTGGCAATGTTGTCCTGGAGCGCCCTGACGAAAGCCTTGACATTCTGCGGGGCCATCACGATCCTGGCGTGGACCCTGCTCTTCTTGGTCCCGGGCAGTACTCTGATGAAGTCCAGCACGAACTCGGCGGGGGAGTGGGTGATGGCCGCGAAATTCGCGTAGATGCCCTCAGCCTCCTCGTCCCGGAGTTCCACGTTTATCTGCTTCTTCTGCTCAGTCATGGGCCTCCCGTCAACTGACGTAGGTACGTCGGGCCCGAAGGACCCGATTCGCGGCAAACATATGTCCTGCCCCAGCGCCCTGTCAAGCCCTATCAAGACAACGATTTAGCTCGATTGCGGTCGGGGCTCGAGTAAACGACCATATGGTCAGTAACTGACCAGACCTGGCTTTCTGCGACGGGGGCCGCAGCCGCCTCGTTGCCACGGCCGACTTGCCGCCGCGGCTCACGGACGGTTCGCGGCTCCTCCGATCCGCGTGTGCGAGCCCGCGGCACGCCGACCAGCAGCCAGTTCACGGGAGCGAGAAGCGGGCTACCCTCGCCAGAAAGCGACGTAATTGTGCTTTGCTGCACTATTGACTTGACAGGTTCTACCGGGAATGATATGTTCGGCTTGCGTAATTGACAGATAGTGTAAACTGTGAAACTAGGACAACGTACTCTCACGATTGCGTTACTGCTTTGTCAGTTGTCCGAACTGTAGACTGGAGGGGCTATGGTCACGGAGCTGAAAAGGCTGGATACTGAGACAACCGCACCTGCGCTTGAGCGCGCCGAGGTTATCCAGGTCTACGAAGAGGTGTTCGGCGGGCGGAGACGTCGCTTTCCCAACAACTTCTTCCAGGGTGACACCGGCCGTGCGCGGGCCGCGATAATCACGAGGTCTCTGCTCGAGGAGAAGCTCGACATTGCGGTCGCGGACATCCCGCGCACCATACACAAGAAGCTCTTCTACGAGAACGGCCTCACGTGGATGCTCGGCAGCTGCTTCGACTGGTCGCCCTACAAGGCGATCGACAATGCCTACCCGGGCCGATTCCACAAGTGGCAGTTCAATGTCAAGGGCATGTGGCAGGGCCCCGAACGCTTCAAGCTCGCCGCCGAGGCGACCCGGTGGATGGTCGAGGAGGTCGAAGGCGTGTCCGTGGTCGACATTCCGCTGAGGATCTCGGCGACCACGTTCGGCAAGCACAACCTCCGCGGGATGCTGTCCGTGTGCTTCAGGGGCTCCTTCTTCAGGGCCATCGAGAACGCGTACCCCAGCCGCTTCCATCCCTGGGAGTTCCGGAACGTGCCGAAGAACTTCTGGCAGGGCGAGCAGGGCCTCGGGAACGCTCGCAGGGCGACACGCTGGCTCTGCGAGGATAAGCTCGGCGTTACGAGGGAGCGCGTGTTCCAGGATGTGACCTACCACCTGTTCAGAGAACATGGTCTCGGAGGGATGCTCACCGGGTGCTTCTCGGGTTCCTCCATCCAGGCGCTGCACAACGCCTACCCGGACCTGATGGTCCCGAAGCATCCGAAGCGGAAGCCGAGACGCAGGCGTACTATAGAGACAGTGAAGCTGACCGACAATTGACGCGCGTCACGTCAAGTCCAGTCGGGTTCAAGCGGCGGCCGGTTCGCGATTGCGGACCGGCCGCTTCGCGTCCGGGCCCGCTTGACTTCGCGGCTCGCGTGCTCTAGCATTCTTGCGATCGCTCGGACGGGGAGACCCGCAGACCCGTTCAAGGACACTCGAAACCGGAGGACGAGGGTGACCAACCTCGACGCCAAACGGCTGAGAACTCTACTCGATGGATTCCCGCGCGCGAAGGTGGCGATCCTGGGCGACATCATGCTCGACCGGTACGTGTGGGGTGACGTGAACCGGATCTCGCAGGAGGCCCCCGTGCCTATCGTCGAGGTCAGGCGGAACAGCTCTCGATTCGGCGCCGCCGCCAACGTGGCGGAGAACGTGGCGTCCCTGGGTGCGCGCGCCATTCTCGTTGGTGTTGTCGGAGACGATGACGCCGGCCGCGAGCTGCTTTCCCTTCTGACGGGGAGAGGCGTCGAGGTCGACGGCGTTGTGACGGAGCCCAACAGGCCCACGACGACCAAACTGCGCGTCATAGCCCATAGCCAGCAGGTGGTTCGGGCCGACAGCGAGGTGACGACGGACATATCGGGCGATGTGGAGGAGCGGGTCATCGACGGGCTCAAGAGGGCCATAGCCGAT
>JBDRTQ010000318.1:0-3373 GCA_043823885.1 Candidatus Eiseniibacteriota bacterium
CGGCCGCGTGGATCCTTCCACACCGGACCTCGCAGCGCGGGCGGGCGCGGCGCTCGCGATTGTGCTATCCTTGCCACTCCCTTCTCTCAATCATGATTCCACGAGACGTCGGCCGGGCGGACCGGACCGCGCGTCTCAGGAGCGGCAGCAACCGTGCCCCAGAAAAGAGCCTACATCACGACGAAGAGGTTTGCCAGAGAGGCCGAGGGGCTCGTGCGCTGGTCGAGCAACGCCGGTCGCATCGCGTTCACTCCAGGTGCGACCGCCCTTCTCGTCGTGGACATGCAGGGCTGGTTTCTCGAGCCCACGTCGCACGCGTATCTTCCGAGCGCCGCGCACATCGTCCCGGGTCTCGCCTCTCTCTCCCGGGTGTTCAGGGAGAACGGGCTGCCGGTGGTCTTCACCAGGCATCTGAACACCCAGGAGGACGCCGGAGCCCTGGGACTGTGGTGGAGCGACCTCATTCGAGTGGAAGATCCGCTGAGCGAGATAGCGTCGGCACTGGACACGTCCGTGGGGGTCGTTCTGACGAAGAACCAGTACGACGCCTTCCACGGGACGGGTCTGGAGGACATGCTGAGAGAACGCGGCGTCAAGCGGGTCGTGGTGACCGGAGTTGCAACGCACCTGTGCTGTGAGACCACCGCGCGCTCGGCATTCGTGCGCGGCTTCGAGGTGACGTTCCCGGTCGACGGCACGGCAACGTACGACGAACATCATCACCTCGCGACCCTTCTGAATCTGTCGCACGGCTTCGCCACGACGACGCGGGTCCAGGATCTGGTCGATGCCGTTCGAGGTTGAGCCTGATGGGCGGCGGCCGTGGCGCCGGACGGCCGTTCCCTCGGGCCGAGGCGAGAAAGAGACGAAGATGACGGCAGCGGAGGCGACGCAGTGAAACCGGAGCCGACACACCACGCGGGCATCATCGGGGCGGGACCGGCCGGTATCGCGGCCGCGGTCCAGCTCGCGCGGCACGGCGTGAAGCCGGTCGTGTTCGAGAAGGGACCGCCTGGCGGGCTGCTGCGCACTGCCTGGCGCGTCGAGAACTTCCCGGGGTTTCCTGGGGGCATCTCGGGGCCCGATCTGGCGGGGCTTCTCGCCCAGCAGCTTCGCGCCTCCGGGGCCGAACTGGTCGGTGAGGAGGTCACCTCGCTCGAACGCGAGGACGGGCTCCTGGTATGCAGAACCGCCGCTGGGGCGCTCAGATTCGGAGCCGTGATCGTCGCCTCCGGGACCCGACCCCGTCCTGTGACGGACATCGAGGTTTCCGAGGAGGCGGGGGAGAGGATCTTCCATGAGGCAGGTGAACTCCGGGGAGTCTCGGACGCTCGCATCGTCGTCGTGGGAGGCGGTGACGCGGCCTTCGACTACGCGCTCGGCCTCTCGGAGGAGAACGACGTCACTATACTGGTAAGGGGCAGCTCCGCGCGCTGCCTTCCACTTCTTGAGTCGCGGTCGCGGTCGCGCGAGCGAGTGACCGTGAAGGTGCAGACTCAGCTGACGGCGGTCGCCCTCGAGGCTGGTGGACGGCTGAGACTGACGTCCGTGTCTTGCTCCTCCGGCGGCGTTCGGGAGGACCTCGACGCCGATTACCTCGTCCTGGCTGTTGGAAGAGAACCGGACGACGGGTTCATCTCGGAGGAGGTGCGCCTGAACGCTTCAACGCTCGAGGCACGCCGGGAATTGCTCTTCGCCGGCGATGTCCGGAGTGGTATCTTCCGCCAGGCGTCGATCGCGGCGGGTCAGGGCACGCACGCGGCGATGAAGGTGGCGGCGAAGCTGCGGGACAGCTTCGGGGCGGACGTCGGCTTCGGAAAGACGAGCGGCGAGCGCTTGCGCGGGGAGTCGCATTGAGAATAGTCGCGTCCACGGGCAGAGAGGACATAGCGGTGGCCTACGTGGCGGAGACGGCCGGAGGCCGCCTGGTCGAATTCACAGAGGCCGTGCAGCCGCCGCTTCCCCGCGAGCGGAAGTGGGTTCTCATTGTCTCGAGCCTTTATGGCTGCCCGGTGCGTTGTGCGATCTGCGATGCCGGAGACAGCTACGAGGGCAAGATGAGCGCAGGTGAGATCCTCGAACAGATCGACTTCCTGGTCGACAGGCGCTACCCGGACAGGCGCGTGTCCTCCGCCAAGTTCAAGATACAGTTCGCCAGGGTGGGCGAGCCCTCTCTCAACCCTGCCGTCCTCGACGTGCTGACGGAGCTGCCGCGTCGTTACGATGCCCCGGGGCTCCTGCCCTCGGTATCGAGCGTCGCTCCGGTCGGATGTGACGCGTTCTTCGAGCAACTTCGTGACATCAAGAACCGGTTGTACGGCGGCGGGCGGTTCCAGCTGCAATTTTCCATTCACACGACCGACGAGTCGCTCCGCGACCGGCTGATCCCGATGAGGAAGTGGGGACTCGATCGCATCGGCAGCTACGGCACCGGCTTCCGCGATGCGGGTGACCGCAAGGTGACGCTGAACTTCGCGCTTGCCCGCGGCACGCCGGTCGACCCGGACGTCCTGCTCCGCTGGTTCGATCCGGCAGACTTCCTCGTTAAGATCACGCCCATCAATCCGACCCACCGCGCGGTCATGAACGGCATCGTGTCCCACGTCGATCCCGGAAGGGAGGAGGCGGGCGCCGAGATCGAGTGCCTGCGCTCCGCGGGTTACGACGTGCTTCTCAGCATCGGCGAGCTTGAAGAGAACCGGATCGGAAGCAACTGCGGGCAGTACATACAGACGCACCTCGAGTCAAAGGAGCGGCTCGGGGACGGCTACGCGTGCGTGGATGACGCCTTGATCGCCGCGGTGACACCGGTCGACGGACACAAGTGATTGTGGCGCGGACCCAGCGGCGGAATAGACCGCGCAAGAACGTGTAGTATCAGCAGGAGGTGACGCCATGGAATTCCAGATCTGGTGGTTGTGGTTCGGGCTCGCGGCCGTGTTCATCATCGGCGAGGTCTTCACCGAGGGGTTCTTCCTGCTCTGGTTCGGAATCGGAGCCGGGATCTCGGGCGTGCTCGCTCTCGCAGGCGTTGGCCCGGCAGTCCAGTGGGCCGTGTTCGTCGTGGTCTCGGGCGCGCTCTTCGCCGTCTCGAGGCGGTTCGCCGAGAGGTTCACGCACAAGCAGCCCCCCGGCATCGGCGCCGACCGGCTCATCGGAAGGCGCGGCGTCGTGATCGAGCAGATCGACAACATGCAGAGCGTGGGGAAGGTCAGGATCGACAAGGAGGAATGGCGGGCCGAGAGCGAGGACGAGAGCGTCATCGAGTCGGGCACCCGCATCGAGGTCATCCGCCTCGACGGCACGCACGCGGTCGTGCGCCTTCTGAAGGAGGGTTAGCAATATGGTAGGACTCTTCATTATTGCAGGAGTG
>JBDRTQ010000319.1:0-2629 GCA_043823885.1 Candidatus Eiseniibacteriota bacterium
GTCCGCGGCCGACGGGTCCTGATGGTAGACGAGATTCTTGATATGCGTGCGGAAGACGATCTTGTTACCGTCTGCGAATATCTCAAACCCTGTGATGTCGAACGCGCCCTGCGGGAAGACGAGGTTAGTCGGATACTTGTAGTAGAGACCCTCGATCTGTTCACCGGGATGATCGGAACCTCCGTTCGGCCCGTGATCGTCCCCCTCGGGGTCGTCGAACTGGCGGATCGCCGTCGCAGGGTTGTTCGCGTCGATCACCATCCCCAGCGTCACGGTCGCCACGTTCTCCGCGTCCCGCGCTGTCACGGTCACCGTGTGCTCGCCGTGCGACGCGGCCGTGCTCAGCTCCTCTGTCGCGGTGTACACGCCGTCGCGTGCGGAAGCGTCGGCGTCGGCGCCGTCGTCGGACATGCGCAGAAAATCACTGCCGCCGACGGCGGTCAGGTCGAGGAAGACGTCGCCTATACCTCCGCCCGTATCGACGACACGGACGGAGTAGGTCACGAGCTGGCCGGGCGTCGCCGGCGAGGGTGTGGCCTGCCCCTCCGACAGCGCGGGCGCCAGCCCCTCTTCTCTGACGACGTACTCGACGTAGTTCACAAGAGCCACGGGAGTCGTCGCCGTCTCCCACCATTCGCCCGTCTCGGGCGTCATGTCGTGGGTCGCGTCGCCCGGGCTCGAGTCGAGCGCCGCGCGCTGCTCGCCGTCGGCCTCCTGCGTCAGGTAGGCCTGGATCCGCACCGTGTCGCCGACCGCGGCCTCGATCACCGAGAGAGGCAGCTTGAACGAGACCTTCCCGGCCTCCTTCAGTATCTTGCCCTGCTCGACACCGTTCACTCCCGGCGCCCAGCCGTCTCTCCACGCTTCCTCCACGAAGTCGTAGTGCTCCCAAACGCTCCCGAGGTTGCGCCTGAGGTCGGCGTAATCCTCTCCGGAGTACTTGTACGTGAACGCGTACTCGGGCTTGAGGGCGTGCTCGTAGGTGACGGCGAACCCGAACGGGTCGGACACTCCACCGACAGCGTCGTTGTTGGCCTCGACGAGCAGAATGAGGTGCACACCGTCCCAGCTCGAGTCGAAGTCAAGCCATGCCATCAGCTCGTCGCTGTCGTTCGCGGCGTGCAGAACGGTCAGGTCGACGCCCGCGTCGCTGTTGTGGGCAGCGTCGCTCTCCGGAGCGACTTCGTCCACGGCAACGATGGTGGCGTCGATCGGAATGTAGAAGGTCTCGACCTGAATACCGGTGGCGGTACCGGATACCTCGACCGTTCCGTAGTTGCTGCCGGCAACCATCTGCCCCGTCGCCTGTCCGGTGGCCCCCGTCACCAGAGGCGAGTCGATGGAAACCAGAAGCTGCGGTGGTGAGGCCGCGAGCGCGATGGACAGTCCGCTTGTCGCGACGGCGTTGCCCCAGGCGTCGACTACCTGCGCCGTGATCGTCGCCGAATCACCCGGCCTGAGCGCGCGCGGAGCAGGCGACATCTCGATGAAGGCGGCGTCGCCTGGCGTAAGGACGATCATTAGCGTGTCGACCGCGAGACTCGGATATGGAGATGACGGGTCGATGGTCGCCGAAACGTAGGCCGTCCCGGCCGCGGCGCCCGAGAAGTCGACCTCGAACCGTCCGTTCGACTCGGTCTCCGGTGACGATATACTGAAATCGCCACCGACACCGCCGGGGATCAGGTTGGCGATGACTCCGGACACCTGCGCGTCGTTTCCGCTGGCATCGACCAGCTGCCCGGTGATGCGGGCGACGCCTTCGCCGGCGGCGATGGTGGTGGCGTCTGCAGAGAACGCCAGTCGCACCGGAGCGGGCGGGGCGATCCCCACATCGAGCACTCCCTGTATCTGGAGCTTCTCGGCCAGAACGCGCACGACTTCGACCGCGTCGCCGCTCACAAGGAACGGCGCCCTGCCGTCATCGAACATCGCTGCAGTGAGGGTCGCATCCGGCAGCGGGATCTCGGCAGGGTCGGCGAAGATGATGTTGCCCGCAGTCGGGTAGCTGGGGTCGAGCTTGCTCGCGTAGAGTACAACGTTCTCCTGCGAGGGCACGTCCCAGTATGCTATCCGGCCGTCGTCGTCGCGCGGCTCGATCCACGCCCGCGCGTAGTAGTAGATCCCCGCGCCCGGCAGGCTGACGGTGGTCCCGGACCCGTATATGTTGTTCCCCATGGCGTCGGTGAACCCGTACTTCGTCGCAACGACGGAAGTCAGCTCAAGCAGACCGACGTCGGTCGTGTCGCCGCCGGCCACCGTGACCAGCGTGTCGGCCTCGACGTATCCCTTCGCTTGGGCGAGAACGAGCCAGTTCCCATCGACGATGGTGCCTATCGAGAAGGAGCCCGTTCCGTCCTCGATGACGACTTCACCCTCGCCGCCCACTTCGCCCGTCACCGGGTCGTAGACACCCACGGTCACATCGACGTCGGGGCCGCCGGTGATGGCGACCTCGCCCTCGATGCGCCCCGTGACCCTCTGCAGCGTGAAGTCTATGCCGGTGGTCTCACCGCCGCCCGAGACGGTAATGCCGTACTCAGTCTGGGACAGATACGTCGGGCCGGCGGCCACGACGTCGTAGTCGCCGTCCGCGAGGCGTCCAATGGTGTACGCACCGCCGCCCGCG
>JBDRTQ010000320.1:0-5471 GCA_043823885.1 Candidatus Eiseniibacteriota bacterium
CGGGTGTCCGGTCCGCGGACCGGATTACGCTTGACACCAAGCCCCAGGAACATTGTATCCTCTGGCAAAGCTGTATGTTAGGGTGCCCGCTCTCGTTGCGGGACATTATAGAGGGAGCCAGGATGTCTAGAACGAACCCGGCACGGCCGGCCGCGGCGGTCCTTGTGCTCGTCCTGGCGCTGGCCGTCCCGGCCTCCGGTGGTCTCATCTTCGACGTTGGGGTCATTCCGAGTCCGTTCTCGCCGAACGCAGACGGGGTCTTCGACTCGACAGCGGTCTATTACTCGCTCTCGGAGGAGGCCGCCATCGTCATCTCGGTCGGCGATTCGTCCGGCGGCGGGCTGTGGACGCTCTGGTCGGGCTGGGAGGACGAGGGGACCCACAGCCACTGGTGGGACGGGTGGTTCGGTGACAGTCTGGCGTTGGACGGCGAGTACCGGTTCCTCATCAAGGCCATCCCACAGTTCAGCCCCTACGAGGAGACCGACTTCCCGTTCGTCGTGGACACCGTGGCGCCGCCGCTCTACAGCGTGGACGTCGCGCCCAGCCGTTTCTCGCCTGACGCCGACGGCGTCGGCGACAGCGTGATGATCTCGTTTCTGGCCGGCGTCTCGGAGCCCTCGGACGAGATCCTCGTGACGGTTCTCGACGCGGACGACCATCCAGTGCGGCTGGTCTACTCCGCCACGGGCGTCGCCTCCGCCGTTCTCTTCTGGGACGGGACCGACGCGGGGGACGCGGTCGCCGCCGACGGTCTCTATTTCGTCAGCGTCGAGAGCAGGGACGCCGCGGGCAACCTCTCGGGGTCCGGAGCTCTGGTAGACCTCGATACGGCGCCGCCTCTCCTCGGCGTTGACTATCCCGACAGCAACATCACGGAGCTGAGGTTCGCGACCCCGGCCGCCGTACTGACCGGGTGGGCGCACGACCGCGCGGGTGTGGTTGGCGTGGAGATGTCGCTCGACCAGGAGGTGTGGAACGAGGTCGTCGTGGGACGCCCCGATTCGGTCAGCTGGGCGGGCAGCGTCTCGTGTGCGTCCTGCGTCCCGGACACTCTCGACGAGACCCTCGAGGTCTTCGTGAGGGCACACGACGGCATGCCGACGGCGGACGGCGAGGGTCACGTCAACGGCCCGTCGGCCTCCGTGCCCGTGCTGTCGTTCGAGGTGATCTTCGACGTGGCGCCGCCCGAGCACGTGTCCTCGACCGTCAGCGGCGGTGTAGACGTCTTCGAGGCCGGAGAGACCATCACCATCACGTCGAGGTGGGACGACACAGGTTACGTCATCGACGCGGACTTCAGCCAGGTGGACAGCGAATTCGATCCGTCCGACGTAGTGGTGAACGAGACCACGGCCGGACGCTACACCGTGACGTACGAGACGTCCGGGTCGAACTCGTTCATGCCGGTGGTCGACGCGCCGGTCATCATCACGGCGACCGACTCGTTCTCGCGGTCGACCTCCGACACGACGGTCACCGTCACCGTTCTCCCCGCGACGTCCGGCGGACCCGCCAGCCTGGGCGTCGACGTCAATTCGTTCCAGCCGTTCCTGGGAGAGAGGGTGGTCATCTCCCTGGGGTCGTACGAGGGCACGGCCACCGTCAGCGTCTACAACATGGCCGGAACGCTGGTGAGGACGCTCGACGGCGAGGGCGGTTCCTCCGTCAGCTGGTACGGTGACAACGACGATGGCGGTTCGGTCGCCAGCGGCGTGTACTTCCTCAGGATCCGGACGGGCGAGAGTGAATCGGTCAGGAAAGTGGCCGTCATCAGGTAGCGAACAACCCTGGAGGGTTAAGCATGACGTCGAAGAGACTTGCGGTTCTCGTGACGGTTCTGGTGGCGGTGCTGCCGGCCTCCTCGCCGGCACAGGGGACGTCCGGTTCCCAGTTCCTCGGCGTGGGCGTCGGGGCCCGCGCCGCCGGCATGGGAGGGGCATACGTCTCGGTCGCCGACGACGGGACGGCGCTCCACTGGAATCCCGGATGTCTCTCGCAGGTCGAGGGGCACAGGCTGACGCTTTCGCACGTCTCCTGGCTCTCGGACGCCACGTACCAGTACGCGAGCTACGCCGCGCCGTTCGGACGCGACGCGGCATTTGGTGTCGCTCTCGAGCAGGGTTCCGTTTCCTGGGACAACACGGGCGAGGGCTTGTTCGAATCCGGTGACTTCGCCGGCATCGCGGGATACGGCAGGCGCGTGTCTCCTGCGTTGGGCGTCGGTGCGGGGCTCAAGTTCCTGTCGAGTTCCCTCGGCGATCAGGCGGCGTCCTCCTTCGCCGTCGACCTCGGCATGGTCTACAGGGTGAGCGACGCCGCCAGGGTGGGAGCGGCCGTTCGAAACCTGGGCCCCGGGTTGACCTTCGAAACCGAGGCCGACCCGCTGCCCGCGACCATGACGGTGGGCGGCTCGTACGTCTGGCGCGGCGTGCTGCTGTCGGCGGACCTGGAGAAGGTCAACGACCTCGGTGCGACTCCACGCCTCGGCGCGGAGTACGCGCCCGTGCCGCATCTGGCTCTGAGAGGAGGTTGGATCGGCGGCGACGAGACCGCACTCTCGGGCATGACCGGCGGCGTCGGAGTCAACTGGAAGGAGCAGTGGGCGCTCGACTACGCCTACAGGTCTTCCGAGCTCGGCGGGACGCACCAGTTCGCGCTGTCCACGGGCTTCGGAGGAGGCGGAGGTCTTGCGGCCGCGTCGGCGGTGAGCGGCGGCGAGGAGCTTCCCGTCACCGCGGTCCCGAAGTCGAATCTGGCCGTCATCAGCGAACTGACCACGGAAGTGATGGCCGAGGCGGTCGCGAAGATGGGACTTCCCGACGGCTCTCGGCTGCTGCTCCGGCAGGTCGACACACACGACGCCAGCTGGCTCGTCAAGTCGATCCTGCTCGAGCAGCTGACCTCTCGCGGGCACGTCGTCAAGGCCGGGCAGTTGGCGGCGGCGCAGGCGGACCCGGACGACGAGACCCTGTACGAGATCGCCTATCGCATCGTCTACTGCCAGACGTCGCTGCCACGGTCGTGGCGAGAGTGGGTCGTCGGTGCGCGCAAGTTCGAGCGCAGGACCGCCGTGGACATCAGATTCGAGCTCTCCGATGCCACCAAGACGATCGTCTGGGCGGGTGGTGTTCAACGCGAGCGCAGGGAAATAATCCCCGGCGCGCGTCTCGGCGACCTGGAAGCGCCCGGGCAGGCGTTTGCCTCGCCCGCGGCCGAGCCGGGCGGATGGGACAAGATCTTCGAGCCAGTGATCGTGGCCGGCATCGTCGGCGGGCTCATCTATCTCTTCTATACGAGCAGGTCGACCGACTAGGTCGACCCCGAGTTCACACAGGAGTGGAGGGTTCACCACGTGACTCGCAACAATGCGTCCCGGCTTGCGGGCGCTCTTCTCGTCGTCGCGCTGCTCGTAGCCGGCTGCTCACCGATGCCGGAACTGGGCGAGACCACGGCAGAGGAAACATACGAGACCGGAATGGCCGCGGCGGAGCGCGGGGATCACCTGTTGGCCATCGAGGCCTTCAAGCGCATCACGCTGAACTCGCCGCTTCATGAAATGGCCGACGATGCGCTTGTGGGGATCGCCGACTCGCATCGCGCGATCTCGGACTACGCGTCAGCCGAACTGGAGTATCGGCAGCTTCTGTCCGACTACCCTCGCTCACCACTGGTTCCGGAGGCCGAGTACAAGCTGGGAGTGACGTTCCAGGAGCAGGCGCTGCCGGCTGCGCTGGACCAGACCATGACCAAACAGGCCATCAGCCAGTTTGAGTACTTCCTCGCGGCGCACCCGGGGAGCGGGCTCGTCGCCGACGCGCGCGCGAACATCCTCGAGCTCAAGACGAAGCTCGCGGCCAAGATCTACGACAGCGCGACGCTGTACTTCGATCTCGGCAGGCCGAAGGCCGCTCGCGTCTATCTCGAGGCGGTCGTAGCGGAGTACCCCGGCACCTCGTGGGCGCGCGTGGCCATTCTCGACAAGGCGCGGAGCTTCGCGGCAGAGGGCTCAGGGGCGCTGGCGGAGAACGAGTACCAGCGACTCATCGATTCGTATCCTGGGACGGAGGAGGCCCGGACGGCGGCCGCGGAGAAGGCGGTCCTCTCGGGCTGACCGCAGTACCAGGGAGGAGCTGACCACTTGGCCACCGGCCTGATGGGCGGGACCTTCGACCCGATCCATATCGCACACCTGATAGTCGCCGCGGAGGCGCTCGACCTGCTCGGGCTTGACCGCGTCATCTTCGTTCCGTCGGCTCGCCCTCCGCACAAGCACGGTGACGATGTGACTTCCGTCGAGCACCGCCTGGAAATGGTCCGCCTCGCGATCGACGGGGATCCCAGGCTGGTGCTGTCCGACCTCGAGGCCAGGCGTCCCGACCCTTCCTACACGATAGAGACCGTCCGTCAGTTCAGGCGTGAGTTCGGTGAGGACGAGAAGCTCTATTTCATCATGGGTGCGGACAGTCTGGCCCAGTTCTTCACGTGGAAGGAGCCCCTCGATCTCATCGCCGCATGCGAGTTCGTAGTCGCGCCCAGGCCCGGCGTAGGACCCGACGACGGCGACCCGAGGATCAGGGCGAAGGCACACATGCTGGACTCGCCGATCATCGGCGTGTCGTCCAGCGACATACGTGAGAGGGTCCGGACGGGACGTTCCATCCGGTACCTCGTTCCCCCTGCAGTACTCGCCTACATAGAAGAGAAGAACCTCTACTCATGACCAAGAAACGCTCGTGCGGCCCGGGCGATCCCGTGCTCTGTCTCGTCGACGGCACCGCACTGGTCTACAGATCGCACTACGCCTTCATTCGGCGCCCGCTCGTCAACTCCGGCGGCAAGAACGTCAGTGCCGTCTACGGCTTCGCGTCCTCTCTCATCAAGCTGCTGGGCGAGCTCGGGCCTTCTCACATCGTCGTCGCGTTCGACCGGCCGGAGCCCACGTTCCGCCATGAGGCGTACGAGGACTACAAGGCCACGCGCGAGGCGATGCCGGACGAGCTGGTTGACCAGCTGCAGGCGATCCGCGAGCTGGTGGAGGCATTCGGGATACCGATCGTCGAGGAGCCCGGGTACGAGGCGGACGACCTGATCGGCACGCTCGCCGTGGCCGCGAGAGGGAACGGCCTCAGGACCGTCATCGTGTCCGGAGACAAGGACTTCTTCCAGCTGGTCGACGAGTCGATCACGGTTCTCGATCCGGCCAGGAACATCGAGTACACGACCGACGGAGTAAGGGAGAAGTTCGGAGTCCTGCCCTCGCAGGTAGTCGAGGTGCTCGGGCTCATGGGCGATTCGTCCGACAACGTTCCCGGAGTGCCGGGCATAGGCAAGAAGACGGCCGTCGATCTCATCGCGCGCTTCGGCACGATAGACGGCGTGCTCGAGCACATAGACGATATCAGTGGGAACAAGCGCAAGCAGAACCTGAAGGAGTTCAGCGAGCAGGCGTTCATGAGCCGCGACCTCGT
>JBDRTQ010000321.1:0-2048 GCA_043823885.1 Candidatus Eiseniibacteriota bacterium
CGCCATCACCTCCACGATGTCCGCGTCAAGCAGTGGCAACGTCACCTGCGCCTCGGGGTCCCCGAAGCGGCAGTTGAACTCGATGACCTTCGGCCCGTCGTCGGTGATCATGAGACCGGCGTAGAGCACGCCGCGGTAGACTGTCCCGTCCGCGTCCCGCATCGCGTCAACCGTCGCGTCGATGATGTCGCGCTTGATGGCGCCGAGCATGGTCGGGGTCACGACCGGAGCAGGCGCGTAGGCGCCCATGCCACCGGTGTTGGGACCCTCATCGCCGTCGAACGCGCGCTTGTGGTCCTGCGACGGGACCATCAGGGCGCTCTCGCGCCCGTCGACGAACGCGAGTATCGAGGCCTCCTCGCCCCGCAGGCACTCCTCGACCACGACCCGCTCTCCCGAGGAGCCGAACCGGCCGCGCAGCAGCATGTCGTCTATGGCGGACTCGGCCTCGGCCGCGCTCTGCGCGATGACGACTCCCTTGCCGGCGGCCAGGCCGTCGGCCTTGATGACAACGGGGTACCCGAGCTCGTCGGCGCGGGACACCGCCTCTCCCCTGGTCCGCGCCAGATAGCCCCGGGCAGTCGGGATGCCGCCTCTGAGCATGATCTCCTTGGCGAACCACTTGCTGCCCTCGATGCGTGCCGCGGACCTCGTCGGCCCGAAGACCGCGAGTCCGGCATCGGCCAGCCGGTCGGCCAGGCCCATCGTCAGCGGGAGTTCCGGCCCTATGACCGTCAGGCCAACGCCTT
The DNA here is from genome assembly GCA_043823885.1 of Candidatus Eiseniibacteriota bacterium. Classification (GTDB taxonomy): domain Bacteria; phylum Joyebacterota; class Joyebacteria; order Joyebacterales; family Joyebacteraceae; genus JALGZG01. The sequence continues at coordinate 750 of JBDRTQ010000321.1, forward strand.
CATCCATCGCGAGCCGCACGAGCCCGTCGATGTCATCGGCCGCGACGGCGACGTTGCGGGCCATCCCGGCGGTCCCGGCGTTCCCGGGCGCCGCCAGTATCTCTCCGGCCAGCGGGCTCTGCGCGATCTTCCACACGAGCGCGTGTTCGCGGCCGCCGCCTCCGATCACGAGGATCTTCATCATCCCGGTCGTCTCCATTAAACAGGAGGGCCGCCCCACGGCGGGAGCGGCCCCCTCGAACGCGGGACAGCGCCGCGTCATGTGTGCGCGGAACTCGGTCTATCTGGTCTATCTATAGAGAGCCTTGACCGACCCCCATGTCTTGTCCTCGACGGGAGTCGTGTAGCCGCTGATCGTCACTACGTAGGAGCGCCCGCAGTCAACCGGCACCCAGCTCCACGAACCGACCCACAGCCAGTAAGTGCCCGGGTCGAGGGCGTATGTCTCGCAGGCCACGTCGCACGGCGGACCCGTGAGGGTGTGGATGATGTTGTACAGGTCGCAGCCGTCGACCTCGTCGACGATCAGCAGCTGGTAATCGAAGCCCGCCATTATGCAGAAATCGATCTCCCTCGGCTCGTCAAGCACGAGTTCGAACCAGTCCGTGTCCCGATAGCACATCCCGCCGTAGGGATAGACGCCGGTCTCTCCGCAGAGTACGATGTAATCGGCCGGATCAAGGTCGCTGAAGACCGAAGGATACGAGTTGCAGCCGCCGTTGAAGTCGTCGGAGTAATCCGGACCGCAGAGCGGCTCCTCCTCCGGCACCGACCCCATCGGACAGGGGGACGCGCAGTCCGGCGCGATGTAGAGATTGTCGACGGTCATGTTGTAGTCCAGACCGCAGGGGATGCCCGAGAACTCTGAAGGAGCTACGAAGAACCAGTAGGTGCCCGGCGAAAGCGTGGGCTGCATGACACCCTCCACGCACTCCTCCACGAAGATGTAGTCGATCATCACATAGGACCCGCAGCCGTCCGTGCCGTCGATGAGCGCCATCATAAGTGGGAACTCAGCTGTGCACGTCCATGTGATGACCGTCTGCGTCGTAACCGTGAGCTCGTACCAGTCCGTGTCCCTGTAGTTGCTTCCACCGACGAGGTAGGTCCCGCTCGTGCCGCACACGGAGATCACGCCGTAGGATGGCAGCAGGGTCTCGAAAGCGTAGGGAGTGGAGTTGCAGCCGCCGTTGAAGTTGTCGACGAACTCGTCCTCGCACCAGGGCTCGCTTTCGAAGTAGTCGCACGGCGAGCACACGAGGTCGCACCTGCTCCCCGAGAACTCGTAGAGCGGATCGC
>JBDRTQ010000322.1:0-4571 GCA_043823885.1 Candidatus Eiseniibacteriota bacterium
AACGCCAGCGGGAACTGGACGGCATCGCGGCGTGGCTGCGCGAACTCCAGACGCCTGGCGGAGTGCTCGAGCCGCCCGGGGAGCCGCCCCTCGAGTTCGACCTGCCTCAGGGGACGCCGATAGTCATCGCCGGTGACATGAACCTGGTGGGAGGCGCAGGTCAGGTGCGGACGCTGACGGACGGTAAGATAGCCGACGAGGAGACGTTCGGGCCGTCTCACGCGGCCGACTGGGACGGAACACCGCTCACGGACGCATGGCCGCGGGTGAATGGAGGGCACGACGTATTCACATGGAGAGATGCCCGGAGTTCGTTCTCCCCGGGCAAGCTCGACTACATCGTCTACTCGGACAGTGTACTGGAGTTGCGGCGCGCGTTCGCGCTTGAGACGAGCGGGCTGACTGAGGAGGATCTCGAGCGCTACGGTCTCAGGGCCGAAGACACGCTCGATGCCTCCGACCACCTTCCCGTGGTGGCCGATTTCACTCCTGTCGGCGCGCCAGTTCGAACAGAAGCAACCGAATGACGAGGTCGCGCTCCGAGTCCGGCATCTTCTCTGCCGCGTCCGCCAGCGCCCTCAGGGTGGGCGGGTTCGCCTCTCCCGTGGGAGTGACTCCCGCGTCCTCCTGGAACGCTATCATCGCCTCGACGGTCTCCCGGTCCCACTCCCCCGAGCCGTAGTTCGCATCGTAGCCAAGCGCCGACAGCACCGCCTTCACGAACACCTTCTCAAGATCTCCGAGTTCGGTGCCACGAGTCTCGGTCGTGATGACTATCTGCTCCGGGTCGTCCACGACGATCTGCGGCGTACCCTGGTGCATTGCTATCCTGCCGGTCACGCAGATCGACTTCCCGTCGAAGAGGTTCTCCGGACGACCGTCGAACTGCTTCCTGCTGGACCCCCAGATGACGACCGTGAAGACCTGGTCGGGGTACGGTCTCTCGATGTTCAGAAATGTGGGCTGGCCGCCTACCGAAGCAAGGTAGGCGGCGCTGGCCACCTGCCCGCAGACCTCGGCGTACTCACCGACATGCCGTGACGCGTCGGCGGCGCTGATCGTGACGGCCTCCTCGGCGCTCGCGCCCGTCGTGCCGAGCACCAGTGTGCAGATCGCCAGTGCCATCGCCGCCGCGGCAAGACCGCAGTCTCTCTCAGTGCGCATTCTAATCCCCCCGTGTGTGTGCGGTGCGCTCAGGTCGTCTCCAGAGCACGTTTCGATGACGTCCGGGCCAGGTCCCGAGCCCGCCCACTATCGCCCTCAGGGAGTCCCCAGTCAAGGCCGCGCGGCGCGTCCAGAAACACCTTGACACGGCCTGACGTATACATATATTCTAGTACTTTAATACTATTACTGATTGTCGTCATGCTCGCACGACGCAGGGAGATCTGCAATGAGCAGTCCGATCAAGATCTCGGAGGCCGCCTCTCTCGCGCTTCACGCCGCCGGGATCCTGGCGGGTAACGGCGGAGGCCGGTCGTCCGCAGAGGCGATAGCGGACACGCTGGGGGTCTCCAGGGCTCATCTGGTGAAGGTACTGCAGCGGCTGGCAAAGGCAGGCCTGGTCCGGAGCAGCCGCGGGCCCGGCGGCGGCTACAGCCTCACCCGTCCCCCGCAGGAGATATCCGTCAGGGAGGTCTACGAATCGGTCGAGGGTCCCATCGACGTGTCCGCGTGTGCAATGGAGGTCCCCACCTGCGGGTGGGCATCGTGCGTTCTTGGCGACCTGTTCTGCAAGGTGGGCAAAGAGCTGCGGGACCGGTTGGAGGGTACGACCATCGCCGACTTCAGCGCGTCGGTCGGCAAGTCAATAGGTGTTTGACAGGAGCCGCCGTCATAAGAGCGGCAGCGGGAGTAACGCCGAACAACGGAGGTGTGATGTACTGCTACCAGTGTGAGCAGACAGCGAAGGGCGCCGCGTGCACGGCAGGAGGTGTGTGCGGCAAGAGCCCTGAGACAGCGGCGCTTCAGGATCTTCTCATTCACGCGGCGAAGGGCGTCTCGGTGTACGCGCACCGCGCGCGTGCGCTCGGCGCGATCGACCGCGACGCCGATGTGTTCGTCATCGAGGCTCTCTTCACCACAGTGACGAACGTCAACTTCGACCCGGACCGCATTGCCGGACTCATCGGAGAGGGAATCAAGGTCCGTGACAGGGTGAGGAACCTCTACGAGGACGCGGTTCGCAAGGCGGGCGGCGAACCCGAGGAGCTCCTAGGCGCTGCGACGTTCGCACCCGAGGGAAGTGTCGACGGGCTCATCGCTCAGGGAGAGGGCGTCTCGATCGATCGCAGGCAGGCCGACCTCGGCGCCGACATCGCCGGGCTCCAGGAACTCATGCTCTACGGGCTCAAGGGCGCGGCGGCCTACGTCGACCACGCGATCGTGCTGGGTGTGGAGGACGAGGGTCTCTTCGCGTCGTTCCACGAGGGGATGGACTACCTGACCCGGGACGATGCGTCGGCGGAGGACCTTCTTGCCTGGTGTCTCAAGACCGGCGAGATCAACATGCGGGCGATGGAGCTGCTCGATTCGGCGAACACCGGCTCGTATGGCCACCCGGAGCCGACGCAGGTCCGGGTAACCCCGGTCAGCGGGAAGGCGGTCCTGATCTCCGGGCACGACCTGAAGGACCTGAAGGCGCTTCTCGAGCAGACCGAGGGGAAGGGCATCAACGTCTACACGCACGGCGAGATGCTGCCGGCTCACGGATACCCCGAGCTCAAGAAGCACGCGCACCTCGCGGGCAACTACGGAGGAGCGTGGCAGGACCAGGCTAAGGAGTTCGGCGAGTTCCCGGGCGCGATCCTAATGACGACCAACTGCATCCAGAAGCCCAGGGACACCTACAAGGGGCGCATCTTCACGTCCGGTCTGGTCGCGTGGCCCGGCGTCACGCACATCGCGGACGGCGACCTCGCGCCGGTGATCGAGGCGGCGCTCGCGGCGCCAGGGTTCGAGGGTGATGAGCCCGAGAAGACCATCACGGTCGGCTTTGGACACAACGCGGTCCTCGGCGTAGCCGACGCCGTCATCGACGCCGTGAAGGCGGGTGATATCCGTCACTTCTTCCTCGTCGGTGGATGCGACGGCGCCAAGAGCGGACGTAACTACTACACCGACTTCGCGTCTGCCGTACCGGACGACTGTGTCATCCTGACGCTTGCGTGCGGCAAGTACCGGTTCAACAAGCTGGACTTCGGGGACATAGGCGGGATACCGAGGCTGCTCGACATCGGGCAGTGCAACGACGCCTATTCGGCCGTGAAGATCGCCCTGGCCCTGTCGGAGGCGTTCGGTGTGGGCGTGAACGACCTTCCGCTGTCGCTGGTGCTGTCGTGGTTCGAGCAGAAGGCCGTCGCGATCCTGCTGACGCTTCTGCACCTCGGCATCAAGGGCATCAGGCTTGGCCCGACGCTCCCCGCTTTCGTCACGCCGGCGGCGCTTCGGATCCTCGTGGACAATTACGACATCAAGCCGGTGGGAACCGCCCAGGAGGACCTGGACGAGATCCTGCAGGCGCAGTCCGCGTAGACGGGACGTTCAGCAGCACGTACGAAGTGGAGCCGGGCCGCACACGCGGTCCGGCTCTCCGTTTCAGGCGCCCATGCACCCGGCGGGGAACACGGCGGTACCCGACAGACGGTCGTGGAGCGCAAGGCGGCGTGGTCCCGCGGCGGCGATGAATCCCGCGAGCACGACTGCCGTCGCCGCCAGAGCGGCGAATGCGGCGGGGCTCTTCCCGAGGACCAGCGCAAGCGCCATCCCCCAGAGGCCGACGCACTTGACGGCCCATCTCAGCCGGAGGCTCCGCGCCCGCGCGGGCGCGCCGCTTTCGTCCGCGACGCGCAGACGAAGCGCCCACTTGCCCGGCCCGGCGCCGAGCAGCGCCTCGGGCAGAAGCACCAGCAGCAGCGCGAACGGCAGGCCATACACGAGAGGACCGAGGATGCCCAAAAGCATCGGCATAGGTCCGCGCCAGAACGTGTCGGGTGAACCGATGGAGAGCATGACGACGGAGCGACCGGCGAACCAACGGCCGGTCGTAGCGGCGAGCAGCAGTGCAACGATGAGGCCGAGCAGTGAGTCGAGGACGGCGGCGAGCAGGCGAATGCCCAGCTTGCTGCGCCCCGGCGACCCGCTAGCCGTCATCGCGGTAGCGTGCTTTGAGCTTGCCCCAGGATAAGGGCTCGACGGGCGTGTTCTTGGTCATGAGGACCTTGCCGGCGCCGGTACCGGGATTGATGTAATCGAACGTGCCGCGTATCACGGTGTCGGAGACGGTTCCCTGAAACGTGAAGTCACCGAAGTCCAATGGTGGCGTGACCGTCCCCGTGCCGGAGGCCAGCGTGCCCACGATCGTCCCTGAGCCGCTGCCGACGGTGGCGGCCGTGAACGTGAAGTCGAGCGTTTCACCTGGGGGTCTGCTGGTGATCGCGCCCGAGGCCGAACCTGACTCCATTCCCAGACCGTGCAGGGAGAAATACGTAAGGTCAATGATCCCCGTCGCCGAGAGGTCGGAGGGGTCCTGAGTGATCTCCCAGCTCATGCCGTACTCAGCGAAGAAGACC
>JBDRTQ010000323.1:0-4212 GCA_043823885.1 Candidatus Eiseniibacteriota bacterium
CCTGCTCCCTGGTGACGGCCTTGATCTTCGCCGCGTAATCGTCCGTGTAGTCGTAGCCGAGCCCGTAGAGCTCTGCTATGCCCGCATCGCTCGCCTGCGATGCGTTCGTCTGCCGGGACGTCTGCCTCATGATCACGCAGAGCTGCTTCGCCTTGTTGAGTTCGTCGTCATCCACGGGCTCCGTCGCGATGCGCTCCATGTCGCCGTCGATGATCTCCAGGGCCTGGGCGAGCGCCTCGTCGTAGGTCGCCGCGTAGATGCCGAAGTAGCCGGCATCGAGTCCAGTGAAGTTGTAGGCGTGAACCACGTAGACGAGCTGGTTGCCGCGGAGCTCCGTGTGCAGCCAGCCACCCGGGTAGTAGATACCCGAGATCACCGCGTCCAGGACGTCCATGGCGTAGCCGTCGCTTGAGGAATAGGGCATGCCGTGATAGCCGCGGAAGATGACGGTCTGCGCACGGTCGTGGTAGCTCGTCACCGTCTCGGGGCTCGTCCGGGCGGGCTCGGACACGCTGCGAGGCGCCACGTCCTGGCCAGGCTTCCAGGCGCCGAACGCCCGCTCGACCATCGCTATGGCCTCGTCCTCATCAACGTCGCCGAACACGGTGAGAACCGTGTTGCCCGGAGTGACGTAGGCGCCGTGGTGCGCAACGAGGTCGCCGCGCGTGAACGCCGACACCGTCTCGGCCGTGCCGACCGAACACCTGCCGTAAGGATGTCTGTCGAAGAGCTCGATCAGCATCCGGTCCATCGCGTCCGTGTTCCAGTCGTCGCCGCGCGCGGCCAGGCTCGCCTGAATGAGCTCGCGCTCCTTCTCCATCTCCGCGGCGTCGAACTTCGGGTTCATGAGGATGTCCGCGAAGATATCAAGGCCTTCTTCGAGGTCCTCCGCGAGAAGCGTCATCGCCGACTGGATGCGCGTGTGGTTCGCCGTGCAGTTGTAGGACGCGCCCATCGAGTCGAACGTCTCGGAGATCTTCCCGCCGCCCCTCTTCTTCGTGCCGCGGGGCATCATGTTGGCGACGAAGTTCGCGAGGCCGTTGCCGTCCTCAGGGTCCATTCGCGCGCCGGCGAGCGTGAAGCTGTCGACCGACACTACCGGGTTGGTGTGGTTCTCCTTGATGAGCACGGTGAGCCCATTGTCCATCACATGTCTCTGGATGCGTCCGACCTCCGGCGCCTCGCTGATCGACCGCACGTCCACCGACTCCTCGTCCTTCATGGGTTCGAGGATCGCGATGCTGATGTTGTCGTCGAAGAAGTAGCGGTTGACCGTGTTCAGGATCTCCTCCGCCGTGGTCTCCTGAATGCGCTCCGCGTAGATCCTGCCCCAGAACTCCGGGTTGCCCGCGCCGAGCTCGGACGTGCCCAGACTGGCGGCGCGCCCCTCGAGTTCCTGCTGCTCATAGTAGAACTCGGCCGTCTTGATCTTCTTCGCCTTGCGGAGCTCGTCTTTCGAGACCTTCCTGGTCTTGAGGGCGTAGATCTCGTTCAGCGCCACCTCTATGCCGGCGTCGATGTTGGCGGGGTCCATCGTCATCACGATGCCGAAGGAGCCGGCGTCGTATGCCGGCGTGTGGGAGTAGGTGGAGACGCTGTAGGCGAGGCCCAGTTCATCCACCAGCTTCTGATGGAGCCTGGAGCTTCGCCCCTCGGAGAGGATGTGCGACAGAATGTCGAGCGGGTACATGTCCGGGTTCGACAGCGGCACCGTGTGGAAACCGACTCTGACGTAGGCCATCTCCAGGTCGCGCTCTTCCCTGAGCTCGCGCCGCCCCATCTGCTCGGGTTCGTCGTACATCGGAGGGAACACGACGGGCTTGCGCTCGAAGTCCTGGAACGTCTCGCGGATCTTCTCGTAGGCCTCCGTGGTGTCGAAGTCGCCGGCGGCCACGAAGACGATGTTGTTCGGGACGTAGAAGTTGCTGTGGTACTTGATGGCGTCGTCGCGGGTCAGTCTCTCGAAGTTCTCGACGTAGCCGATGACCGGGTACTTGTTGGGATGCTCGCGGAACATCACCTCACCGAACATGTTGTAGATGCGCCTGCCGGGCTCGTCGTACCCCATGTTGATCTCGCGGACGATAATGCCCTGCTGCGTGTCCACCGTTTCCTGCGGGAACTGGATGTTCATGGCCTTGTCGGCGAGGAGTTCGAGCGCACGATCGAAGTGCTCGCTCGAGGTCTCAATGAAGTAGCAGGTGTGGTCCTTGGTCGTGTAGGCGTTCGAGCCGCCACCGATGTTCTCGACCTCGATCTCGTATTCCTCGACCGTTCTGCTCTCCGTCGGGCCGTTGGCGACCAGGTGCTCGCAGAAATGGGAGATGCCGCAGCCGAGGAACTCGCCCTCGTAGATGCCGCCGGCCTTGACGTAGAACCTCAGGTTGACGACCGGCGAGCTGTGGTTCTCCTCGAGTATGACGGTCATGCCGTTCTCCGGCAGGACCTTCCTGAAGGTCTCCTGCGCCGGTGCGGCGCCGGCAAGAACGAGTGCCGCGAGTGCCGCCAGCACGATCAGGTGCGTGGTCCGTCTCATGTCCTCTCCTTGTGGATGTCGCCCATCCGCGGGGCGCTGTACACGACCGGCGGGTCCGCCCCGGCGGGACCGCCACAGTATCATCTCGTCGCTCGTGAATTTGGACTCAACTATAAGGCGGGAGGTTGCACGGGTCAAGGAGGCCGGAGTGTTCCCGGGGGAACACCCCGGCCGCCGCGGCCGGGGATCGCGTCGGAGGTGCGGCCACGCCTGCCCGATGGCGCTCACACCGGCCCGACGGCGCTCGCGGGCGTTGATTCAGCGCTCTCGACCACCTAAGATACCGAAGGGGCACAATCGCGAGCGCGGCCCCGTTCAGGGCGGTCAGTGACGGGCCGCCCGTTTTCGACGCACCGCACACCAACACGGGACTTCCAGGTGAATGAACTGACCGCACTGGCGACGGATGCGGCCCGGAGCGCGGGGGCCGTCATCAGGGAGGGCTTCGAGAAGCCCCACGACACCTCCATGAAAGGCAGGAGGGAGCTTGTCACTGAAACCGACCGGGCGTCCGAGGAGATCATCATCCGCGCGATCTCGCGCGAGTGCCCCGGCGACCTCATCATCGCCGAGGAGACCGCGCCGGAACTCGCCGAGTCCCCGAGGGTCTGGATCGTCGACCCGCTCGACGGCACGAACAACTACGCTCACGGATACCCGTTCTTCTCAGTGGCCATCGCGCTGGAGGAGGAAGGGGAACTCGCCGCTGGCGTCGTCTACGATCCGCTGAGGGAAGAGATGTTCGTTGCTGAGAAGGGACAAGGCGCGTCCGTCAACGGCATACCGATCCGGGTCTCCGGCAACGCCACTCTGCTGGAATCGCTGGTGGCGACCGGGTTTCCGTATGACCGCACCGATGTGTCGAGTAACAACCTCGCCAACCTCAACCGCTTCATCATCGAGGTTCGCGGGATCAGGCGGGGAGGGTCGGCCGAACTCGACCTTGTCTACGTTGCCAGCGGCAGGCTCGACGGCTACTGGGAGCAGGGGCTCAAGACCTGGGACGTCTCGGCCGGAGGCATCATCGTGCGGGAGGCGGGCGGCGAGGTCACGAACTTCGGCGGCGGCGGGTGGGACCATCGCAGAGGAGACGTCGTCGCCACCAACGGACTGATCCACGGACGGATGCTCGAACTGATCAGGTAGACGAACGGCTCCGCATCGTGGAGCGCTGCCGGGTGCGGTCCGCGGGGCGTTGCGTGGCCGCCCGGGACATCCTCTGGCGGCCGCGTCGTGTCTCCGCGCGATACCGGCTTGATTCGGGCATGCTCCAGGCAATACAATCGCCACATTGTACATCCAACGCCAAGCTGTGCTTTCGGGAGACTCTGATGAATCGAAGGATCACATGTGCCGTTCTGGTGCTGGCCGGCGCGCTGACAACGGCGCCTGCCTGCCGCGTCGATCCGGACACCTACGAGCGCGCCAACGCCTCCCTGGGATTCGCGGAGGAGATGGGCATCGAGATCGAGCCCTTCCTCTACGAGACTACATACGAGACCGGGTTCCGGGTCAGCGCGCCTATCTGGAACGGCGGGAAGTTGTGGGGCGCGGTCGGTGCTGCCGAGGGAGCCCGGGACGCAGCCGGCCACGCGTACGAGTCCCGAAGGCGCGCCGTTGTCGCTGAGGCGAAGTCCGCCTACTTCGACGTTCTGAGGGCCGAGGCCCTTCTCGCG
>JBDRTQ010000324.1:0-6322 GCA_043823885.1 Candidatus Eiseniibacteriota bacterium
ATCTCCTCAGCTGTAGGTTCGCGGTACTCCTTGCCACTTCGTCCCGCCACGGCGACCGCAGTGAGAGTGGCCCCCATGCGGTCGCTGTGGCCGCACTCCTTGATATGCCTGTTGGTCAATGGCAAGGGCGGATCGTGGAAGGGGCAGAGGGCCTTCCCGTTTCCGACAGTCCCCCCGCCCACGTCATTCTTGCTCTTCGGCGTGAACACCTCGAACTCGACCTGTCGGGTCTCGCGATTCGGGTGCAGCCGGAGCGCCCGCTCCTTGCCCTTCTTCGTGCAGAGCCACTGCGTCATCAGTAGCGGTACCGTGGCCCCGCACTTCGGGTCTTGGCACGGGACGGTGCGCGCCCAGAAGTAGGCGACGGGCGGTTTGCCATCGATGATCGGAAAGTACGGGGCCAAATCCTCCTTGACGTGCCTGTGGACCCAGTCGCCCCAGTGGCGGACCTGCGCCGCGAGGTCGCCAGGCTCCCCGCGCCGCGTGAAGAGCTCCCCGTTGGAGTCGTCTCCGTCGGCGGCAGGCAAGGGCCAGGTCTTGCCTGCCAGCTTGCTCGGGAACTCGAGCGTGCACTTGAGGATGAACCACGCCACCGGGTTGTACTCGACGGCGATCGCGTGAGCGCCGAGGCGCATGGCCTCGAGCGGGATGGCGCCGCCGCCGGAGAAGATGTCGAGGACCTTCGGAGGTACGCCACCGTAGGTCTTGCTGATGAGGTCGCGCAGGACGTCCAACTCGCGCTCGTCAACGCCGCCCCATCGGGTCACCTTCTCGATGCGCGCGCAGAGGTCCTCCCGCTGCTTCACCGGATCGCTGGACCCGGCAAGCCGCTCGTACTCCCGCCGCACTTCGGGGGGGGCATCGCCGGGGTCCGGGAGCAAAGCCGCGATGACGGCCGCGCGGCTGGCGGCGAGCGGGCGCCGCGCCGGCCAGATGTGGAGCGTCGAGATGTGGCCCTTCCGGCCCGCCGACTTCTCGTGCTTCGAGTCCTCGCTCACTTTCCTGAGCGGAAAGGCCTCTTCGATCAGGCGTCTCATGCTGCCAACTCCTCTTGCATGGTGGCGCGCTGGGTCCAAAGCACGGGGTGCACGTCGTAGCTCCTGAGGGCATCGAGTACGTCGGCCGACACAGTGCGGTCGCCATCGTTCAGCACGGCGTACGCACGTGAGTCGGGGGACCGTACGTCACGAGTATCGACCCACGAGAAGACCATGGCCTGGGCCGCGTCCTTAACCGGCCGGTTGATGGCTTTGAGGATGCGCTCCGGCTGAACGCGCGACTTCGGGATCACGAAGTCGAACAGGTGATCGTAGCCACTCTTGCCGGTGAACTTGACCTTCGGCGTGTAGCGGACCTCGTTCAGGTCCAACCACGCCACGACGTCCTCGTAGAAGAGGCTCGTGACCATGGGCGTCGCGAGGTAGAAGAGGTCGTTCACCGCCAGCATTGCCTGGACCATGTTGTGCTTGCGGAGCGCGAAGTTGTCGGAGGTCACGTGCACCTCCAAGGCAGAGCCGTTGAGGGCGACGCCGAAGCCGTTCAGCGTGATCTCCAGCAGCTTCTTTCGCTTGGGGCTGTCGAGCTTGCAGCCCGACCGTTCCAGATCCTCGAGGACGTAGCTATCGTCGGTGAGAAGGAATCCACCATTGTGCGGCTTCGCGTACATCTGCAGATAGTCGTTGTGCCGGTCGAGGTAGGGCGTCGTAATCTCTACACAGCCGCTCACCTGCCGCAGCGACGTCTTGTCCCGCAGCCAGGCGACGTAGTGGTCCAGCAGCCGCTGCACCTCGTCGATCATGTGAACAACCCCCTCTGGATAGCCGGCGGTTCGACCACGTTGCAGTACCGCATGAAGTCATCCAGCGTCCGCGACGCGTTGCCCAGGTTCGTGAAGCGGTCGGCGGGCACTGGGAAGGCCCACTTGTCGGCGTAACCTTCGCGATACACATGCAGGTGCGGCGATCCGATCTCTTCGCCATCTGGGTTGCGATGAGGCGCGCCACCGAAATCGAGGCGAACCAGCACAACCACCTGTCGTCCGCGGTTCTGGTAGGTGCCCTTCGCCAGATCGATGCGTCCTCGGCTCACGTCTAGGACGAACTGCTCGCGGCGATCCGACGAAACGAGCGGGATCGAGATGCTGCCTCCCAGGCCTGGGTAGTCCCACTGGCGGTCGTCGGCACGATGCTTCTCTAGCGCGATCAATGCTTCGGCCTCGCCTTGGGTGAGGTTGATCTCCGCCATCAGTCGTCCTCTCCATCGGTCGCCAGGACCTCGATCGCGTCGATGGTGACGCCGCCCTTCGGCCGGCCGATGCCCTTGCCGGCCGGGTCCTTGATCCGGCGCAGGACCGGCGTGGTCTCGCAGTTATAGACCACGTAGAGCCAGTACCGATCCGGGTGGTTCTGGGCCTGGGCCCACTCGTTCTCGGTGAGCTCGATTCCGCCGACCCGGGCTCGGCCCTTCACCTCGATGTAGCGGACCTCGCCGTCCGGCCGACGGGACCGAAGATCGAAGCCCATCTTCTTCGTCGGGTCCGAGACATCCTCCACGAACGCCCCGTGCTTCTCCTCGTGCTCGCGCGTGACCCGCACTGCGGTCATCTCGACCTGGTCATCGCGCCGACGATCGTTCTGGCCGGCGGGCAGCGGCAGGACCAGTGCCGTGGCGTACAACGTCACGGGGCCCATGCGCAGGCTGTCCAGCTCCATCAGCAGGGACGACTCGGTGGACGAGCGTCGCCCGTCGAGACTCTCCAGCGCCTGCTCGCAGGTTTTCAGCTTGTGGGAGCTGGCCGGTTCCCCCTTGGCAACAGCCTCCTTGAGGCGCCGGCGCTGATCGAGGAGCTCTGCCTCGTAGAGGCTGTACGACCTGCGGAGCTGCTTCTGCCGATCCGTGCAACGCTGCTCGGCGTCCCGCGCCGACCGTTCGAGGGCAGGCACGCCGTGTCGCTCGTAGATGAAGGCCTCGACGGCGGTCCGGTCGCGGGCGCGTGTGGACCACACCTCGAGTACGTCGGTCTCGATGTCGTCGCCCTCTGACCCGAACAGGTCGAGCAACAGGTGCGCCGCGACCTCCTCGCAGCGATCGTCGCCGAAGCGGCGGACGCCGATCATCACCTCCTCGACGGTCTGCGAGATCGATGAGCTGTCGGAGTCGCTGCCCGCGAGAACGCGGTCCTTCAGCACCGGGACCTTGCCCAGATAGAAGAGATACGGCTCCGTCGCGGCGCCGTCGTAGAACACGGCGCCGTGGGTCGCCAGGTCGCCGGCCTTTCCCAGGAACAGCGTGGTCACGGCTTCGAAGACCGGCTCGCCGGGGTGCAGGTAGATCGCGTGGGGCGACAACGCGTCCGGCGGCATAGCGAGCTCGCGGCTGAAGGTCAGCCTGTCCTGGATCTCGTCCGGGTAGGTCTGCATGGCACGGCGCACGGTGTCGGGGCACGGGTCGAAGAAGAACACGCCACCCAAGTCCCCCGCGATCCCCACGCCAGCGTGAGGCGCTGCCTTGTCGAAGAACGAGCGAACGTAGGAGGGCATCATGCGCTTGACGGCGGCATCCTCACGGCGCTGCTCGAGCCCGGCGAGGAGGTTCCGGACCTCGGAGCACTCCACCTGTCGCCGCTGCTCCGTGAGCTGCTTCTCGACCCGCTCGCGCGTGAGGGAGGCGTCGATGGTGCGGGCCACCTCCTCGTCCTGGCCCTCCACGACGGCGCGGAAGATGAGGTCCCGAAGCGAAACGTCGCCGAACTGCGCGCCGATGACGTCGAACACCTTGTCGTTGCCGAGCTCCTTGCGGATCCGCTCGAGCTTGTCGAGCAGCACCTTGAGGACTCGGCCCTCGCGCGTCTCCGCGGCCACCATGTTCAGCAGCAGCACCTCGTGATGCTGCTTGTAGCGGTGGACGCGGCCCATGCGCTGCTCGATACGCGCCGGGTTCCACGGGATGTCGTAGTTCACGAGCAGCCAGCAGAACTGCAGGTTGATCCCTTCGCCAGCGGCGTCGGTAGCCAGCAGGTAGCGGGCGCCGTCGGAATCGCGGAAGAACTCGGCGGCGCGGTCGCGGTCCTTGTAGTCCATGCCGCCGTGGATCGTGGCGATCTTGCCCGTCAGGCCAAGCGCCTCCAGGCGGCCGACGAGGAAGTTGAGCGTGTCCCGGTGCTCGGTGAAGACGAGGACCTTCGTATCCGGGTACGCCTTGAGCGCGTCCCACACTCGCTCGAACTTGCTCTCGCGCTTGCCCTCGTAGACTCGCCGGGCCAGGGCGACGAGCCGCTTCACCTCGACGATCTCGGCGCGGAGCTCCTCGGGCGACACGGCGTCCGTCGCTGAAACGATCTCATCGTCGTTGCGCTCGGACTCCTCGCGCCCGTCCTCGCTCTCCTCTTCGTCACCGGTCTTCGTGTCCCGGACGTCCTCCACCGGGAGCTGCTGCTGGCGGGTCTCCAGGTCTTCGGCCGAGATCAGCCCCTGCTCGAGCAGCCGTAGCTCCTCGGAGAGCTTCGCCTCGCGCCGTTCGAAGGACCTGAGCAGCGCCCATGTGCTGGAGGCGAGCCGCCGTTGCAGGACGCTCATTACGAGCCCGGCGGCGCCGCGGTTGCGGAGCTTGGCCCGGTTCCAGTGCACCTCGCAGTATTCCGTGGTCGCCTCGTAGAGTTCGCGCTCGTCTGGGCTCAGCGGATACTCGACCGTGACGCTCTCGCGCGGCGGGTAGATGGGCTCGCCGTCGAAGCGAACCATCTCCTCCTTCATGCGGCGCAGGGCATAGCGGGATCGGCGATCGCGGGAGAGCCGGTTGAAGGCCTCCGGTGTGGACAGCAACTCCGGTTCCAGGAGCCGCCACAGGAAGTAGTACGGGTCGTCCTTGCCCATGTGCGGCGTGGCCGTGAGCAGGAGCAGGTGCCTGCCGAGGGCGGCGACCTCCTCGGCCATCTCGTAGCGTCGCGACGCGCGGACGGTGAGGTCGGCGTCCCGCGACGCGGAGAGCTTGTGAGCCTCGTCGACAATGACCAGATCGTAGGGACGCGCCTCGCGCATGTGGCCACGCATGCGAGGCCGGGCGAGCGTGTCGACGCTCACGATGGCGAGGTCGTTCTTCGGGTCGTCGAGCGGGTTCTCGGTGGCGCCGTCCGAGCTGGAGACGATGCGAAAACGCAGCCGGAAGAGGTTGCGCAGCTCTCGCTCCCAGTTGCCGACCAGGCCGGCGGGCGGAACGATCAGGACGCGTTCGACGAGCCGGCGAAGCAGCATCTCGCGGATGTACAGCCCCGCCATGATGGTCTTGCCGGCGCCGGCGTCGTCGGCGAGCAGGAAGCGCAGCCGGGGGTGCTTGAGCAGGTGGTCATAGACCGCGATGAGCTGGTGGGGGAGCGGGTCGATCAGCGACGTCTCGGTCGCAAAGAGCGGGTTGAACAAGTAGGCGTGAGCGAGACGATGGCACTCCGCGACGAGGCGGACGATCTCGCTCTCGGCCTGGAAGGCCGCCGTTCCGCCCTTGAGGATCTCGAAGCGCTGCTCGACCTCCTCGACGGGGTAGATGAACGGCTCCATGCCGCCCGTCCTCGGGTCGTCGAACCAGATCTTGACGACGCGCCCGAGACGCTCGACGGCGCGGACGAGACGTTCGCGGCCTCGCTGCTTGTCGAGCAGGCGGACGCCGGGCTGGAGGGTGTCGATGATGCTCATCGAGTCTTTCTCCCCTTTCCGCCCGGCGGCGGCTCCTCAGATCCCGAGCTCGGAGGAGAGCCTCTACCGGCCACCGCGTCCGCAGTCTGCGTGCCGATCCAGGCGTCGATGTCCTCGCGGCGGAAGCGCCACTGCCCGCCGACCTTGAATCCCGGGATCTGGCGCTTCTGTGCGAGGCCATAGACGGTCTTCTCGGTGACCTTGAGGTACTCGGCGACCTCGCGGATTGTCAGGATCTCTTCGGTCATGCTCGCCCGTCCTGCGTGCAGGAATCTCGTGCAACGGACGGGATATTATTCCAAGCGTTACCGAAGTTCAACCCGAGCGGGCACGCTGTGTACCCTTTGCGCACGGCGCTCGGTCTGGTTGGCGAGGGGATGCACCTCGCTACCGCAGGAGTTCATTCCAAGCGCTCCGCTGATCGGCCCAGCCCTCGTGCCGGATTACGTCGCGGAGCGCTCGCTCGCTGAGCGGTTCCCGGCCATCGACCGCCTCCAAGTCGATCACGCGTTCCTGGAGGTCGGGCGCGAGCAGAAGGAGGTCGAGGATCTGGGTGACCCGCGCCCGGGTGAAGCCGAGCTGGCGGGCGAGATCGGCGCGGTCGGCGTACTCGCCGCGCTCGATGGCGGCCTCGAGGC
>JBDRTQ010000325.1:0-2030 GCA_043823885.1 Candidatus Eiseniibacteriota bacterium
AGCTTCTGGTAGGAGCTCTCGGTGCTGGCCCTGATGTTGTAGTCTCCCGCGACAATGAAGCACTCACCGGCAGGGAAGCCGTTCATGTGGTCTCTGAGGATGGTCGCCTCGGCGAGACGTTTCGCCAGGTCGTCCGACGTCGAGCCCGCCTTGAGGTGAAGCGAGTAGACCCTGAACTCGGCGGCGCTGGAGGAGTAGCCCACGGGCCTGACCGTGTACTCGGAGATGTTGCGCAGCGCCGTCGATATCTCCTGCGAGGAGACGAGGTCGATCGTGCTCACGCGGTAGAACAACGTGTTGTCGGTGTCCGGGCCGTTGACGAACGGTGCTGCGGCGTACTCGCCCGTCCCGCCGTAGTTGAGCACGTTGTTCAGGAACTGGCTGACGCCGGCACTGCTGATCATCTCCTGGACCACCAGCACGTCGGCGTCCAGCTGCTCCACGACCACGCGGAAGTCGTCCTCGCGGGCGGAGCCGGTCGTGCCGGGGAAGTTGAGTACGTTGTAGGTCACGACCCTGACGGCTGCCGCGGGTATCGGGCAGAGCGTGACAAGCGCCACGGCCAGAGTTACGAGAGTCAGGGCAAGGCATGAACCACGCCCGCTTCTGCAGGGTCTCAACATGGGGCCATCCTCGGGGCGACCGGACACCCGGCGCGCTTCGCCGGGGCCGGACTCATTTCGCGTTTCGGCAGTACGGCAGTTCTCACCGTAACTGCAAGTATATCACAGAAATCAGGATGTGTCAATGATAAGTGAACGCGTGCTCAGGAATATGCGGGGTATACGCAAACGCCTGGCAGACCGCGTTCCTGTTCGCGCGCGCCTGCCGGGTGGGGAGGAGAGGGCGCCGAGTGGTGACCGCGCCCTCCGTGGTTCCCGCCGTAGCTAGTGTTCCGTCCGAGAAGTGATGTTAACGTCTCACGGCTTTCTCGATGATTTCATCAGGCTCTTTCGTCCAGACGAATGGTGTCGGGTTTCGATTCCAGTGTCGGATGTAGTACCTGATGTGTCGGACGAGAGCAGGGACGGTGTCGAAGGACCCGCGGCGGATCGACTTCCGGGTGAGCACACTGAACCAGGCCTCGACCATGTTCATCCATGAGGCGCCGGTGGGAGTGAAGTGGAAGCGGATGCGCGGATGAGCCTCCAGCCACTCCCGGACGGCGGGTATCGAGTGGGTCGAGGAGTTGTCGAGAATGATGTGCAAATCCTGTTTCGGGAAAGAGCGGGCGAGCCGCTTGAGGAAGTGCAGGAAGTCCAGTCCGGTGTGTCGGGACCTGCACTCTCCCACGACGCGACCGGTCGCCAGTTCCAGGGCCGCGTAGAGGCTGGTCACCCCGTTTCTCTTGTAGTCGTGGGTCCGGCGTGCCGGAAGACCGGGACGCAGCGGCAGAAGTGGTTGGGTCCGGTTCAAGGCCTGGATCTGGGTCTTCTCGTCCATGCTCAGAACGACGGCGTTGTCCGGGGGACGGAGATACAGTCCCACAACATCGAGGATCTTCTCTTCCGCCTGGGGATCGGTGCTGAACTTGAACGTCTTCACCTGATGAGGTTTGAGCCCGTGCGCCTGCCAGATCCGATGGATGGTGCTGTGAGAGAGTCCGATCTTCCTCGCCATGTCTCGTGCACTCCAGTGCGTCAAGCCCGCGGGCGGGGGCTTCAGCGTCGTGGCCACCACCCTGGCGATCTGGCGGGCAGTGACTGTCTTCGGCCGACCCGAGCGTGGACGATCGCAGAGTCCTGGCAGTCGTTCCTCGACGAAGCGCCGACGGATGCGGCTGACTTGCACCGGTGTGTATCCGGTCAGTCGCGCGACTTCGACGCCTGGGACGTCTTCGCTCATCAAGAGCACTGCTCTGGCGCGACGACTGAAACCAGCCGGCGCGGAGGGCGATCGGTTGAGACGTTGGAGTTGGCATCGTTCCGCTTCGTCCAGCACGACCGGGCGAACGTGGTTGGCCATGGGGCACCTCCCTCATGAGAGTATACATGCCCCATATTAACACAATATAAGAGACAGAACACTAG
>JBDRTQ010000326.1:0-6756 GCA_043823885.1 Candidatus Eiseniibacteriota bacterium
TCCCGCTTCGTCCGCGGGTGTGCCGGGTGACACGTAGAGCACCTCGCAGACCTCGTCGGGTCGCCAGAGCTGAAGTCCGCTCGCGTCCCATGGGAACGTGGCGCCGAAGTCGTCTCCCTTCTCGACAAGAACCTGCTGGTTCGCGTAGTCGAGGTAGAGCACGAAGTGCCTGAAGAGCGTGTTGCCGAGATTGCCCACCAGCTCGCCGCCGGAGAACGCGCCCTTGATGTCCTCATCGTAGCCGGCCATCGATATGCGCGGCCGGGGGAGCGTGTGTCCCGCGAACTCGACCGTCTCGTATACGGAGCGGTAGTGCATGATGCGACCGCCCGCGCCAAAACCGACGCCATAGACGCCTTCCCTGCTCCCCAGGTCGTGCGCCCTGGCGTATGGCGCGTGGAAGGTCATGCCTCCGGCGCCCAGATCGAGCATCCAGCGGCCCGAGTGGACGCCGTCGACGGACGCCTCGACCGTGAAGAGGTTCTCCCGCAGAGGAGCGTCGAGCACGGTCCCGTCACCGGTGTACTCGAAAGCCTCGGGGTCGTAGAACGTCAGCATCTCGTTCGCGTAGTCGACCTTCGTGACAAAGCGCGACAGGAAGTCGTACCCGAGGATGCCGACGACTTCGAGGTCCGAGATGCGCCGGAAGAGATCCACAAACTCGAGGGTCGCAACCTGCTGCTCTTCGAACTCGATGCCGCGGACGCCGAACGGCGGCAGCGTCGTGAACGCGACCTCCACCGTGTTGCCCGCGCCCTGACCCGTGATCTCCCCGCTCATCTCAAGTCCGAGTTCCTGTGCGTAGCCGCGATCTATGACGGACGAACTCGCGCCGCTGTCGAGCACCCACAGCGCCTCCCTGCAGTTGATGGTGACCGGCAGGAAGACGTGGTTCTCGATGAACTCGAATGGCACCTCCGCGCTGTCGCCGCCCTCCGTGAAGACGAAGTCCCTGGCACCCTCTGACGGCGGCTCGAAGAGGACGGGGTCGATGTCCGCGTTGGTCTCGAGCAGGGTCGTGACCGCGGTCTGCCTCTGTCCTATCGGCAGCATTTCGATGTCCTGCCTGAACGCGTGAAGCACGCCGTTGACTTCGCGGTAGTCGGAGTAGACGGTGTGCTGCTGCTCATCAGGCCGGTTGTCCTCCGACTTCTTCATGAGGAAGTCGGCCGCATCCACGTACCACATCCGCTCGGTGCTGTCTTCCGTGCTCACCACGCGTATGACGTAGCAGTCCGCTCCCTCGACCTGCTCCACGCCCGAAAGCGTCACCGTGAACTCGTCGGAGGCCGGGTCAAGATGCTCGAACAGGGCCAATCGCCTGTTGACTTCGCGGCGCTCCAGCGCTTCGGGGTCCTGCTCGATGCGCAGCTTGCCGTTCGTGTCCAGCTCCCACGCGGTGGTCCCGTTGTCCCCCATCGTCAGCTTGATGACCTTGAGGTCGAACTCCATCCGGCTTCGGTCGGGGCGAAGCTCCCAGTGCTCCATGGTCCCGCTGAGCCCGGATACCGAGAAGTCCGCGACGAAGTGAAGGGACTCCTCCGCCCTGAGGGCGTCCAGCCCGCCCAGCGCCTTGTAGTGCCTTGAGAGCACCTCGTACGGGTCCGTGATGTCCAACGCGGCTCCGGCGGGCAGCGCCGGCAGAAGCGCGCACACGAGCACCGCAGTCATCAGAATTCGTCCGCACGTCCGTTCCGTCATTACGGTCTCCTGTGCTACCTCGTGAAGAGGGCCTAGAGCTCTCTGACTCTCGCACTGCATGTGAGCGTCGCGCTTCCGTCGCCTGTCGCGCCTGTTTCGACGTCCTCGATCCTCACGTGAACGTCGTGCTCTCCAGGCGAGAGGGCGGGACGCTCGACGCGAATCAGACAGACCGGCATGTATTTCACGTCGGCGCCGCCCAGATCTCCGTATCCGGCGTAGTACCACTGAAGCGACGCCACCTCCGCGGGTTCGCCGTCCAGCTCCACGCCGATGTGGGACTCGTCTAGAGCGGGTGCGACGTCCGCCACCTCGACCTCCTCACCCTCCACCACGGCCGTGCGAAAGCGCACGTCGCCTGCGAACGACTCCAGCGAGATCGGTGTGAACGAGAGATAGACGTATGGCGAGCCGTCGGCGGAGTCCCAGACCGAGAGATGGTGCATGTCGAGTCCGCCCGCGTCGGCGTCGGCCGACCCGCGTTCCGTGCGCGAGTCTGCGTGGTCCGAGTGGGCGAGTCGTTCGTGCTCCGTCGGACGCCCCGTGGATCCACCAGGAAGTCCGTCATCAGTCACCAGCCCGGACGCATTCATTACGGCGGTAACGAGTGGCGCGCCGCCCGTGTCCCGCGGCAGTTCTCGTGCCCGTGCGTCGGTCGGGCCACACACCCTTACGGTCGCGGAGAACCCGACGGCGACAAGCGCGAGCAGCGCGAACGATGCGCACACTCTGGCCGCTGCTCTCATGCCGGACCTCCTTCCTGGGTGACGATCGGTCTCCGGTCTTCCCGACCTCATCCGGAGCACCGCGTGTGGAGCGGTCAGTTCACGCTGCCCGTTGGACTGTTAGCCGTGGCGGGCCCCCAAAGGTCGCCTGTCGCAGACGTACCTCGCGCGGCAGGGGACCCGCCTTTGGCTATCCGGGGGGAGTCCGGAGCTTCAACAGTGTTTCCGTCTGCTGTGTCGGAGGTCATCTTGACGATGACCATGGTCAGGTCGTCGGCTTGAGCCGCGCCCGCCGCGAAGTCTTTGATGCTCGAGTAGACCTGCTCCTCGATCTCGCGCGCCGAGGAATGACGATGCTCGATCAGGAGCTGTTCGAGCCGCTCCTCTCCGAACATCTCGTCCTCGGGGTTCGCGGCTTCCGTGATGCCGTCGGTGTAGAGGACCAGGTCGTCCCCCGCGCGCAGTGTCGTCGTCCCCTCCTCGTACTCCGAACCGGGCAGGATGCCGACGACGAGCCCGCCACGATCGAGATACTCCCGATCGCCGTTCCCCCTGAGCACGCACGGCGGGTTGTGTCCCGCGTTCACGTAGACGATCTCGCCCGTGCGCGTATCCAGGATCGAGTAGAAGAACGTGATGAAGACGCTGTCTTCCGTGTAGCCGTGCACGAGCCTGTTCACTCTCGTGATGAGTTCCACCGGGGGCACATGACTCTCGGACAGCGCCCGGACGGCGGCCTGCACGTTCGCCATGAGTATGGCGGCCGGCGTTCCCTTGCCGGAGACGTCGCCTATGGTGATAGCCAGCTTGCCGTCGCCGACGTCGATGACGTCGTAGCAATCGCCGCCGACGTGTCTCGCGGGAACGGTGAACGCGAACATGTCGAGACCCGGAAGCCTGGGGAACGTCTTGGGCAGGAGTTCCATCTGGATGTCCCTGGCGATGTTCATCTCATGCTCCAACTTCCCGCGTTCCGATGCTTCCTTCTCTATCTGTGTCCGCATCTGCTCGTACGTGTAGGTGATCAGTCCGACGGCCAGCGCAAGCACGCCGTTGACCGTCAGAACCATGAACCCGAGCCTCAGCTGGTAGAGGATCACGAGCGGGTTGACGAGTATGGCGATCCCGCTTCCCAGAACGCCCCCCGCGACAAGCGTCAGTCCCGCCAGCGGGATCCGCATGAACGTGGGTAGCCCGCTGTACTTCGGAAGCACAAACCTCGCCGTGAGAACCGCCGCGAAACCGATCACGTTCGCGAACACGATGCTCATCGGAACGAGTCCGCGCGCCGTGACGTCACCGTGGGCGAACAGGTGAATCCCGCCGCCGACCCCAAGGCCGACGAGGCTGTTCGCCAGCGCCCACAACCAGACGGTCTTGGCCCTGAACGGCCTTGCTTCCAGAGTTCGAGCTGAGTTTCCGCGCTTGACTCTGCTCATCGGGTTAGGCTCCGGTCCCGGCGCCCGGGAATTCACTCGGCAGTCCGTTCGAGACGACCGGCGCGGGCTCGAAGGCCGCATCCAGTCTCGTTTCCTTCCGCTGCATCAACGCGCCCAGGCCGAAGAAGATGATAACGATACCGATCAGCGTCCCTACGAAAGGTATCGCGGGAACAAGGTAGACGATCGTGAGGCCCAGGAGCATCGACGGGATCGGAGAGACGTCCGTCCGTCCTCCCCGTCTGAGGATCAGGTTACCGAGCCATATGGAGAAGTAGAACTTCGCGATGTAGAGCGCGATGGCGTAGGCCAGCCCTACGACGAGCATCAGCGGTATCGTCAGAATCAAGACCAGCAGGATCAGCAGAACCAGCGGCATGCAGATGTAGGTGACGAAACCGATGCCGAGGCTCTTGAGCGGCTTGGTCCGGATGGTCTCCGCGGTCTTCCTCGCGTGGTCCTTCGTCAGCGCCACGATGATCGTGCCGGCGACGAGAGCGGCGATGAAGCCCAGGAGGTGGAAGAACAGGCTGACACCGGCGAAGTCGATATCCTTGTCCTTCTTGATCACGCGGTTGAACGTCACCTCCCCCGCGACGACACCGTCGGCGATGTCTATCTCGGACGGTCCCTCGTAAACGAGATCGCCGCCGATGTGGGCATTCTCACCAAGCCTGATGCCGCCATCGGTGGTTATCTCAGCGTTGCCTGCGATCGTGCCGTCCATGTCGAGGAACCCCGTCATGATGCGGGCCCTGCCGCCGATCGCTCCATCCATAGTCACCGTGCCCGCCGCGATGATGGCGTCGCCGTCGATGACGGCCGTCTCGCTGATCTGAACGTCCCTGGCCGCGACGATGATGTCACCGCCGACGTGACCGTCGAGGTAGAAGGTCTTGCACCCGCACCGCACGTCGTCTCCGACCTCGCCAGAGACGCGTATGGTCTCGCAGGCGACATTCAGATCCTGCGTGACGGTGCCGGTGACCTTGCCTTCCTTGAAGCCCGCGACAATGTCTCCGTCGAGCGTTCCAGCGATCTCGATGCACTGTGCCCATGTGTAGAGGTCGGCGACGAGGGTCTCCCCCTCGGGCACGAGGTAGCAGTCGGTCTGTTTGATGTCGATGTTGCCGCGACCGGGTGTCAGGACGTGGACCGTGGTGGCGGCGGTGTTGCCGGCGGCGTTGCCGGCACCCGTGTCCACCGCGCCCGCCGGTGAGGGCGCCAGCAGGATGCCAAGCGCGACCGCCACAACGAGCAGGCTCATCGCCACGTTGATAGCCAGGCTTCTCATGCTGCGTTCCCCAACGACCGCGCCGGCGACCTGCCGCGCCTCTGTGATGCGCCTCGCATTCATCATGCTCTCCTTGCGTGTGTGGCCCATCTGCTTGTGTCTACACTGACAGTGTATGCGTTATTCGGCCCACACCCCAATGTGAGGCCCGTGAAGCGCAGAATCAGATGGGTGAATTGCGTCTGAGCGGGGGTGAGATACAGGGCCCTTTCGGACCCGTTTGTCACGCGGGCGGAGGACGCCTCCCCTACCAGGGCAGGATCTCGCGAAGTCCCTTCGCTCGCGCCCTCGACAGCACGAGCTCGCTCTTCGGATCATCGTCGACGACGATCCTGTACTTGCCTCCGAACCACGGGACGATCTCCTTAACGTGGTTCAGATTGACGATGCTCGAGCGGTGGCTTCGGAAGAAGACTTCGGGGTTCAGCCGACCCTCGAGTTCCGTCATCGTCGCGTTCGTCATGTACTTCTCGGCTCGAGTGTGCACGAAGACCAGCTCGTCCTCGACGCCGATCCACACTACGTCGTCCATGTTGACGAGTACGATCTTCTTCCCCTTCATGACGGGAAGCCGCCGGACCCCGCGTGACCTGATAAGCCCGGCGAGTCTGGCCATCCGGTCATCGAGTTCGGGGGCGTCGTCCAGCAGTGACCGCGCCCGCTTCATCGCTTCGCCCAACCGTTCCCTGGAGATGGGCTTCAACAGGTAGTCGACCGAGTTGACCTCGAAGGCCTTGATGGCGTACTCGTCGAAGGCCGTGGCGAAGATGACGAGGGGAACGCTCGTCAGCGCGTCCACGACCTCGAAACCGTCCATGCCCGGCATCTGGATGTCGAGGATGACGACGTCGGGGTCGAGTTCGCGCGTCATCTCGACGGCCCGGAGACCGTTCTCGGCCTCGCCCGCAACTTCGACGTCGGGAATGTCGGCCAGGAGTTCCTTGATCCGCACTCTGGCCAGTTCCTCATCGTCAACCACGAGCACTCTCATCGACTTCGTCATGTTGCGCTCGGCCCTCCGTTCCGACCCTCCGGTTCCATCCCGCCCGAGAGCGGCAGAACAAGTTCGACCCTCGTCCCCGTCTCCCGCGAGCTCTCGAACTTGAACCACTCACCCGGACCGTACCGTGTGGAGAGCCGGTCGCGTACGTTCCTCAACCCGTAGCCCTCCGCCAGCATCTCTTCCAGGTCGATGAGACCGGTCCCCTCCCCGTCGTCATGGACGACTATCCGCAGCGAGTCGTCCACGATCTTCACCTCTATCCGGACGGTCCCTCCTTCCACCGTCGGGGAGATCCCGTGCCGCACCGCGTTCTCCACGAGCGGCTGGAGGATCAGGGGTGGGACCGGCACGTCGCGGGCGCCGGGATCGATCGACTCCTCGACGTTGAGACGACGACCGAAACGCGCGCGCTCCACGTCCAGATACGCGTCGACCAGCTCCATTTCCTTCCGGAAAGGCACGCTGCCCTTCTCGGAGGCGAGCAGTGTGCCGCGGAAGATCCCCGCCAGTCGCTCGAGGGTCTTCTGCGCGGCGTCCGGGTCGGACGAGATGAGCGCAGAGATCGAGTTCAGCGCGTTGAAGAGAAAGTGCGGG
>JBDRTQ010000327.1:0-2704 GCA_043823885.1 Candidatus Eiseniibacteriota bacterium
CCCAGACCCACGGCGGCCGGATGCTCACCACGGCGGTGGCGTCCCCGGCGTGTCGCGCGAGCAGCGCCTCCGCGGCGAGCTTGCTTCTGCCGTACGGGTCGACCGGCGCAAGGGGATGGTCCTCGTCCACCGGGAGGTACCGGGGCCCGACCGCGCCGTCCGAGAAGACGAAACCGAGCACCGATTCGCTCGATATGAACACGATGCGCCGCACGCCCGCCCTGTCCGCGGCGACGGCGACGTTCCTCGTGCCCTCGACGTTGACCTCCGCGATGTCGTCCTCGGAACCGAACGACGGACCGGGTATCGCGGCAGCGTGGACGACGGCCTGAGCGCCGTCGATCGCGCGGCTCAGGCGGGCGAGGTCAAGAATGTCGATGTGTGCGTGCTCGATCGCCGGGCATTCGATCCCGGCGGGGTCGGAGGCCGCGATGTCGATGTTGATCACGTCGTGCCGCGTCGCCAGAAGTCGAACGATGGCGCGGCCCACAAGTCCGCTTCCACCCGTGACGGCGACTCTCATCCGCTCAGGGCCTTGGCCACTTCTGCCGCCGTCTTCCCGAAGAGAGCTATCTGTGCGACGACGAAAACGATGCCGCCTATCATGCCGCCTACGTTGAAGGAGACGTGCGCGGCGACGGCCGGCAGGACGCTTCCCGTCCGCTCGCGCTGGTAGCCGGTCACCAGGCCGAGGAAGAACGTGAACACCAGCACTATATAGATAGTGAGAAAGGAAGTGTCCGTCGTCAGGAGAATAAGGTGCATCGCCGAGAAAAAGAGCGCGCTCAGGGCGACCGGGAGGCTTATGCGCAGGCGGAAGACGGTGAACCCCACGTGCGCCAGCGGCTGGAGATAGCTCTGCACGTATCCCCGGACCAGCACCTCCTCAGCGACGCTGGCGAGGATCCACACGAGAAGGACGATCTGAACGAAGCCCAGACCCTGCACTGGACCCAATCCACCGCCACCGGCGGCGAGATTGAGGATGGACGCGGCAATCCCCAGGACGATGCCCCACGTGATTCCCACGCCGTACCCGCCCCCGACCTTCGGTCTGGTGAAGCCGAATCTCGTCGGGTCGCCCATGGACGACGCCAGAACCAGGATCAGCGAGACGGCGAGCATGGCCGCGCCGCTGATGAAGAGCACAACCCACGCCGGAGACCCCTCGGGGGAGAGGTACTCGACAGCCCGCGAGCTGCCCCAGGCCGCGAAAAGGACCACGACACCGAGGAATATCGCGCTGATGACGATCGATGTCGGGTCCTCGGCCTTCTTGTTGAATCGGTTCATCGACTTCCTCCGCGTTACTCGCCGACGAACTGCGCGATCACCTCGCGGGTTCTCGGGCGGTCGTCGAAGTCCACAAGCACTACCTGCTGCCACGTCCCGAGGCACAGCTTGCCCCCCACGAACGGAACGGACAGGCACGGGCCCAGAAGGGCGGAACGGACGTGGCTGTGTCCGTTCCGGTCTCCCCACTTCAGATGGTGCCGCCAGTCGCGGTCCCTGGGGGCGATCGCTTCGAGGACCTCCTGCAGGTCGGCTACCGCACCGGGTTCGAACTCTATCGTGGTTATGCCGCCCGTCGACCCCGCCACGAACAGCGTGACGACCCCGTCCGTGAGGCCGCTCTCTCGGAGCCCCTGCGCCAGCTGCTCCGTGACGTCGACGGTGTCGCCGTCTCCCGCCGTCTTACAGGGGATGGTGTCGGTGAAGACCGCCAACCGTGCCTCCGGTGTCTACTTGTCGAGATCGCAGTAGCGGTCGACCTGCTTGCTCAGTATCGCGAGGCTGGCATCCCAGAAGTCCCTGGACCGGATGTCGATGCCGAACCTTGCCGCCAGGTCCGCCGCCTTGCCCTCACCCGTGCTGCGCAGAAGCTCCTTGTAGCGCGGTATGAACGCGTCCCCTTCCTTGAGGTACGTGGCGTAGACCCCCAGTCCGAACAGCAGCCCGAACGCGTAGGGGAAGTTGTAGAAGTTGTAGCCCTCCAGGTAGTAGTGCGGCTTCAGGAGCCACATGTAGGGATGCAGGTGATCGGTGTCCAACCCGTCGGCGTAGGTCTGCCTCTGCGCGTCGAGCATGAGCTCACAGAGCTCATCGGCGGACAGTTCGGCGGTCTCCCTCCGCTTCACGATCTCCGATTCGAAGATGAACCGCGAGTAGATGTCGACGATCACCTGGGACGCGTCCATCAGCTGGTTCTCGAGGATGGCGACCTGCGCCTCCTCCGGCGCCTTGTTCAGGGCCGCGTTGAACACGATGGTCTGGCAGAAGATGGACGCCGTCTCCGCGAGCGTCATGGGAGAGCCGCGCCGGAGAGAGGGGAGTCCCTTCTGGCAATGGTTGTGGAAGCCGTGACCCAGTTCGTGCGCCAGAGTGCCCAACTGGTCGAAGCTGCCGTCGAAGTTGGCGAGGATGCGCGACTCGTCCACCGAGCGGACGCCCATGCAGAATGCGCCTCCTCGCTTCCCGTCCCGGGGCTCGGCGTCGATCCAGTTGTGGTCGAACGCGTACCGGGCGTAGTCGGCAAGTTCGCCGCTGAACGTGCCGAACTGCTCGACGACGTAGTCGCTGGCCTCGTCCCACGTGTACTCGAGTTCGACGTGTCCGACCGGAGCGAAAAGGTCCCACCACGGGAGGTTCTTCTTCCCGAGTTTCTTCGCCTTGCTCTTGAAGTACCTGCGGAACATCGGGAAGC
>JBDRTQ010000328.1:0-5007 GCA_043823885.1 Candidatus Eiseniibacteriota bacterium
GCAAGCAGAAGATGCTCCGTCCCGATGTACTGATGATGGAGGATCCTCGCCTCCTCGCGGGCCAGCTCGAGCACCGTCTTGGCGCGCGGGGTCCACTGCGTCTCCTTCATCGTCGACGTGTAGGTCCCGCGAGCGACGTACGACTCGACCATCTCGCGTATCGTGTCGAGGTCGATGGCGAGTTCGCGCAGCACGGTCGCCGCCACGCCCTCACCCTCGCGAACGACACCGAGAAGAAGATGCTCGGTCCCGAGGTAGTCGTGGTGGAGCCGGGTCGCTTCCTCTCGAGCGAAGTAGAGGACGCGTCTTACCCGCGGTGTGAAGTCCCTCTGTCTCTGCATTAACGCCTCCGTTTGAGCGACCGCCGGCCAGGCTAGTTCAGTCCGGCCAGGCTTCTGCGCACGAGATCGGCCCTGGCGATGTCGCGTTCGCGCGGGGACGTACCGCCTCCGCGCGTGCGGCTGAGATGCCCCGGTTGCGTGGCCACCAGCAACCTGTTGAGTACGGCCAGGTCCGGAGCGTCGAGGATCCCGAGCGCTACTCCGAGCCTCAGCGACGAGGCGAGTTCCATGAACTCGGCCGACGACATCAGCCTGGCGTTGGCGACGGTACCGCGCGCCCGCCAGACCTCGTCCTCGAGGCGATGCTCGTCAGTCCGCACGAGTTCGGCTCTGGCCTCGTGCTCGATCGTGACCAGTCGCGCGGCGACCCGCTCGAACGTCTTCGCACTGTCCTCGTCCGACTGGCCGAGGGTCGTCGGGTTCGAGACCTGGAAGAAGCCGCCCTGCGCCGGGCTCCCCTCGCCGTAGAAACCTCTGACAGACAGCCCGAGCTTGCTGACGCTCTTGAGTACCTGAGCGACCCTCCCGGTTCTGGACAGTCCCGCGAGATGAGTCAGTACCGAAACGCGCATCCCGGTCCCCACATTAGTGGGGCAAGCTGTCAAGTATCCCAGGTCGCCGCAAAAGGCATAATGCAAGTTCCGCTCCAGTTCGGAATCGATACGCTCGACCAGGTGCCAGGCGTCGACGGGGGTCAGACCCGAGCGGATGCACTGCAGGCGCAGGTGGTCCTCCTCGTTGACCATGGCCGAGACCAGCTCGCCTTCGCCGGCGACAGAGGCCCTGCCTGCGCCGTCCTCGGCGAAGGCGGCGGACACGAGGTGCCGCTCGACGAGCACGCGGCGCGTGAGGGGATCGACATCCTCCATCCGGAGAACCACAGCGTTCGTCAGGTAGTTGCTCTTCGACATCGCCGTGAGGGCGCGCTCTCTGACGGAGTTCGCTTCCTCGTCGCTCGAGCAGCACGGGAACTTCTCGCCGTCCAGATTCCTTGCGAGCCTCACGCGCGTGGAGAGTACGACGTCCGACTCGGGCCCCGAGGCGTCGAGCCAGCCCGCCGACCTACTCATCATTGTTTCGCGTGTCCACATCGACGACCTCCGCGCTGACGAGTTCGCACTCCCTGGCACTGATGGTGTCCCTGAGTTCCGCGGCCAGCTCGTAGTCCTCGGCAGCCACGGCTCGGTTCAGTTCGCCCTTGAGCTTCAGGATCTCTCTGCGGCGGAGGTGGTCGCCCGGGATCTCACTGGGAGCGCACCCCGTGTGCTCCGCGCTGCCGTGGATGCGCCGCAGGAGCGGTCTGAGCTGAGTCCCGAAGGCCTCGTAGCAGGTACCGCACCCCAGCCTGCCCAGTCGCCTGAACTCCCCGTAGGTCAGTCCGCACCTGGGACAGGTCGGCCCGACACCTGCGACCCCGGCCTCGCCCCCGCCTTCCAGAAGCCCCATGAGTATGTTGACCGGAGGACCCGCGAGTGGCGTCATGGAGCCGGTGACTCCGCGCTCGCTCGCGCACTCCTCGCAGAGACGCCAGGTGGTGAGCGAACCGTCGACGACCTCGGCATAGCGCACGGTGGCTGTCCTGATCCCGCATAGCTCGCACGTCATCGCTCTACTTCCCCCTCCCACTCGGCGGCCAGTCCTCCCCTGAGGGCGATGACGCGGTCCGCGCGTCCGTAGAGGTCCGGGTTGTGCGTCACTATCACGAACGTCTGACCGATCGAATCTCTCAGTCCCCAGATGAGGTCGTGCAGCTCCTCGCTCGAGACCCTGTCGAGGTTCCCGGACGGCTCGTCTGCGAGGACCATGAGCGGCCTGGTGGCCAGCGCCCTCGCTACCGCCGCGCGCTGTTCCTCGCCGCCCGAGAGTTCGCCGGGCCTGTGGCTGGCCCTGTCCGAGAGCCGGACGGCCGCCAGAAGTTCCTCCGCGCGGGAAGCGGCCTCGTCCCGCTCCATGCCGCCGATGAGACATGGCATCATGACATTCTCGAGCGCGGTCAGTTCTCTCAAGAGGTGGTGGAACTGGAAGACGAAACCCACGGTCCGGTTCCTGAAGGCCGCGCGCTCGGTCTCGGGCATGGCGAACACGTCCGTGTCGCGGACATAGACCTTGCCCGTCGTCGGGGTATCGAGCGCGCCCATGATATGCAGGAGCGTGCTCTTGCCGACGCCCGACGGACCGATGATGGCGACGATCTCACCTTCCCCGACGGTCAGATCTATGCCCCTGAGCACGTCCAGGTGGTCCGGACCGGTGTCGAAGCTCTTCGTGATGTTCTCGAGCCGAAGCATGGATTACTCCCGACCACGGTTGCGCCGCCGCTACTCTCGCCGGATGGCCTCGACCGGCGCGAGCCTTGAAGCCGACCACGCCGGGTAGATCGCCGCGAGGAAGCTGATGAGCATGGCCGCGGCGGCGACGATGATGAAGTCGAGCCCGTGCATTTCCACCGGCAGAGTCTCGATCGGATACACGTCTCCCGGCAGCGTGACGAACTGGTAACGGTCCAGAAGCACGGCGAGGAAATACCCCGCCGCGGTCCCGGCGATCGTACCCAGCACCCCAATCACCAGCCCCTCCAGAACGAAGATGCGGAGGATCGAGCGCGGCGTGGCGCCCATCGATTTCATGATCCCGATGTCTCTGGTCTTCTCCATCACCACCATGATAAGGGTGCTCGCGATGTTGAAGGCGGCGACCATGACGATGAGCGAGAGTATCCAGAACATCACCATCTTCTCGGTCTTCATCCACTTGAAGAGGTTGTGATTGAGCTCGATCCAGTTGTTGGCCCTGTAGGGAAACCCGCCGACCGCCTCCACGACCTTCTGCGCGACCTCGGGCGCCGCGTAGGGATCCGCGATCTTGACGGCCACACCGACCACGCCGTCGTCGAGTCCGAAGAGCGACTGCGCCGCCGGAAGATCGATGTAGACGAGCGACTGGTCGTATTCGTACATGCCCGAGCTGAACAGGCTTCTCACCTTGAACCGCGCGACGGCCGGCATCGGTCCCATCACCGTCAGCACATAGTCGAACGGCGACGAGACTGCGACCGTGTCGCCGACGGTAATACTGAGCCGCCGCGCCAGTTCGGCGCCGATGATGGCACCCGGCGCCTCGCCGGGCAGAGTCGCGAGCGACGACAGCGGCGGGTCTATGTTGTCGAGGATGTCGGTGACGCGCGACTCTAGCGCGAGGTCTATGCCCCTGACGACGATCCCGTCCGATCCGCCGTGCCCCTGCACGACAGCTTTGGCGTACGTGAAGGGCGCCGCCGCGACTACCTCATGGAGTCCCTCAGCCGTCTCGGCCAGCTCCTCGAAGTTCCTGAGCGGCTCGTCCCCGTAGCGAAGCAGGATGACGTGCGCGTTGATGCCCATGATGCGGCTGTGGATCTCGCTCTCGAAGCCGTTCATCACCGCCAGCACCACGACGAGCGCCATCACGCCGACCGCGACGCCCGCGACGGAGATGAACGTTATTATAGAGATGAACCTGGTCTTACGCTTGGCTCTCAGATACCGCCAGGCGATGAACCACTCGAACGACACTGGCTTCTGTCTCCTTCTCGAGGCCCCGGGCTTTCGGGCGCTCACAGCCGCCTGCGCCGGAGAGGCCGGCGCACTACACCTCCGGACGCATGGACGGGAACAGTATGACGTCGCGGATGTTCCACGAATTCGTGAGCAGCATGACCAGCCGGTCGAGACCTATCCCCAGGCCACCCGTCGGCGGCATGCCGTGCTCGAGCGCACGAATGAAGTCCTCGTCCATCCCGTGCGCCTCGGCGTTGCCGCCCTCGCGTTCCTGCACCTGCGCCTCCAGACGCCGCGTCTGCTCGATGGGATCGTTCAGCTCGGTGAAGGAGTTCCCCAGCTCCAGTCCACCGATGAAGAACTCGAAGCGCTCAACGATCTCGGGGTCCTCCGGCGTCTGTTTCGCCAGCGGCGAGATCGACTTGGGGTAGTCGACGAGGAACGTCGGCACATCGAGTTTCGGCTCCACAAGCTCATCGAGTATCTTCTCGATCATGTCTCCGCGCGAGGCGCCGCCGGGAACATCGAGGCCCGCCGCGCGAGCGGCCGACAGGAGCGCGGCGTCGCTCGCGAGCGCCTCCGCCCCCACGACCGCCTCCACGGCATCCATCACCTTGAGCCTCCGCCAGGGCGGTGCGACGTCTATCTCCGCTTCGGCCCAGGGGAAGCGCGTGCCGCCGTGCACCTCGGTCGCCATGCGGGCGACCAGCGTCTCCGTGATGTCCATCATGTCGTGGTAGTCGCCGTACGCCTGGTAGAGCTCCAGCTGAGTGAACTCGGGGCTGTGGGTTCTGTCCATGCCCTCGTTCCGGAAGTCCTTGCCGATCTCGTAGACGCGCTCCATCCCGCCGACTATCAGTCGCTTGAGATACAGCTCGTCGGCGATGCGCAGGTAGAGCGGCATGTCGAGCGCGTGATGATGGGTCTCGAAGGGACGCGCGAAGGCCCCTCCGTACATCGGCTGGAGCACGGGGGTCTCCACCTCGACGAATCCGCGCTCGTGCAGGAAGTCCCTCGCGATCCGGAGCATCGTGCTTCTGACCTCGAACGTCCGGCGAGAGTCTTCGTTCGCGAGGAGGTCGAGGTAGCGATGCCGGTACCTCAGCTCCTTGTCCTTGAGACCGTGCCAC
>JBDRTQ010000329.1:0-2300 GCA_043823885.1 Candidatus Eiseniibacteriota bacterium
CGACGAGATCGCCGACAAGCTCGATCTCACGGAGGACAAGGTAAAGGGCATCCTCAAGGCTGCCCAGCAGCCCATATCGCTCGACCGACCGATAGGAGAGGACGAGGACTCGAGCCTCGGCGACTTCGTCGAGGACACGAAGGTCGTCTCGCCCGCCCAGTACGCGTCGTTCAGGCTCCTGCAGGGAGAGATCAACGAGGTCCTCGCTGAGCTGGACCCGCGCGAGGAGAAGATCATCAGACTGCGCTTCGGTCTCGAGAAGGACCGGGCCCCGATGACGCTCGAGGAGGTCGGCGCGATCTTCGGCGTGACGCGCGAGCGCGTGCGGCAGATAGAGAAGAAGGCCATCGGCAAACTCAGGCACTACAAGCGGAGAAGTCGACTCAAGGGATACATAGACCTTCCCTGACATCTCTCCGCCGCGTGCCCACGACACACGACACGCGGTTCCGACACGCGGTTCCGTTGACATCCCCAGGGCCGGCGTGCTAGACTCCCCGTTCGGTCGGAGTGGGGCTTCGAGCTTCCGACGGGCCCATAGCTCAGCGGTAGAGCAGCGGACTCATAATCCGTAGGTCCTTGGTTCGAATCCGAGTGGGCCCACCAAATACACCAGGCCATGGGGGCGATTAGCTCAGTTGGTTAGAGCGCCGGTCTCACATACCGGAGGTCACTGGTTCGAATCCAGTATCGCCCACCATACCAGCTCACGGTCGCGAGGTTGTGTCAAGGAGTCCGTCGGTCGGACGACATCCTGTGAGAGCACGCTAGTCGACGCAGGTGTGCCCGGCCGGGTGCACCTGTTGTTCGCTTCACCCGTGGCTGCGGGCATCGCCTCTGAGGGAGGGGACCATTGTTTGAGCAGCTCGAACTCCTGCTCCAGCTTCAGGAAATTGACTCGGACGTCGCCGACCTGGTGAGGCAGAGCGAGTTGCTTCCCGTTCGCATCGACGAGTTCGAGAGCGAGAAGGAGCGAGTTCGATCCGCGCAGCAGGAGGCCGCCCTCGCGCTGGAGGAGGCGAAGAAGGACCACCAGCACAGAGAGCGCGAGCTCGAAGACGCGACGATCCGGATCAACGACCTGAAGTCCAAGCAGCTGGTCATCAAGACGAACGCGGAATACGCAGCGCTCACCCACGAGATCGGGTTCGCCTCGCAGGGCATCTCGGACATCGAGGACGGCATTCTCAAGCTGATGGAACGTATCGAACAGCTGACTGCCGACGCAGAGCGAACCGGAACCGAGGCGGCCGAGTCCGAGCGCGTCGTCGACGAGAGCGTGAAGGAGCTCCAGGCCAGACTCGGCGAGCTGAACGATGCACTGGCGGTGAAGAGGGACGAGAGGCTCCGCATCGCGACGCGGGTCGACGATTCCCTGTTGAGCCGCTATGAGGGCATAATGAGGAGCAAGGGCGACCGCGCCCTGGTGCAGGTCGCCGACGGCGCCTGCTCCGGGTGCTACAAGAGCCTGCCCCCTCAGACCGTGATCGAGGTCAAGCGGTCCAGCCGATTCATCGAGTGCGATGGCTGCGGACGAATCCTCTACTGGCTGCGGGAGACGGATGTTGGGTAGGAGAGAAGAGGGTTTCGTCAGGGCCATAGCCGCCGGAGCGACCTGGAAGGATGCCGCGCGCGATGTCGGCCTTCCCGAGAACCGCGCAGCCGCGTTTCTTGAGAGCGTCGCCACGTTCGCGGGTTGCGTCAGCGCGCCGATGGAGTTCGGCCTGCCCGACGGGGACGGCACGGACCGCGCCGCCGGCGGGGCAGCGGCGCGCGGGCACGAAGAGGTCGTCATCTACACGGACGGTGCGTCCAGGGGGAACCCTGGCCCTGCTGGGGCCGGTGGGGTCATCCTCACACCCTCGGGCGAGACCATCGAGGAGTTCCGCGAGCACCTCGGCCGTACGACGAACAACGTGGCGGAGTACGAAGCGGTCAGGATCGGGCTCGTGAGGGCTCTTGCTCTGGGCGCGCGTCGCGTCACGGTGCGGCTCGACAGCGAGCTGGTATCGAATCAGCTCACCGGGCGCTACAAGGTCAAGGATTCGAAACTCATCGACCGGTACCTCGAGGTCGTGAAGCTGCTCTCCCGGCTCGACTCGGTCAGGTTCGAGACGATACCGAGGGAGAAGAACGACAGGGCCGACAGGCTGGCCCAGACCGGCGCCCGCATGGGGCGTTGACCCCCTCCGCGCGACACGGAGGTCGCGCGGAGGGGGGGAAGCAAGAGAGACGGACGGAGTAGACCAGGCGGTCGCGGGGGGGCCTTCGGGCTCACCTGAGGAAAGTCCGAGCTCCAC
>JBDRTQ010000330.1:0-5818 GCA_043823885.1 Candidatus Eiseniibacteriota bacterium
CTGCAGCCCGGTGTCGTCGATGGTCCGGGCCATCTCACCGCCCAGAGCATCGATCTCCCTGACCAGCTGTCCTTTGGCCAGTCCGCCGATCGCCGGGTTGCAGGGCATCTCGGCGACGTGCCGCCGCGAGATCGTGACGACGCACACCCGACGTCCGAGCCTTGCTGCGGCGAGCGCCGCCTCCACGCCTGCGTGGCCCGCGCCGACTGCGACTATGTCGAAGTCCCTGTCCCGCATCGCATCTCTCATTTGCCAACACAGAAACGGTCGAATATGTGTCGTATGACTTCTTCGGAGGTCGTCTCCCCCGTTATCTCTCCCAGGGCTGCCGTGGCGTCCGCCAGCTCTGACGCAACGATCTCATGGGGTGAGTGGGCGCGGACGAGCGAGTCGACGCGGCTCAGACGATCTCGCACGGCTCTCAGCGCCTCGACGTGCCTGACGTTGGACACGCACGCGACCTCCGCGTGGCCCGCACCGAGACATGATTCAGCGAGGGACGACCTCAGCTCCTCCAATCCCTCTCCCGTCAGAGCCGACGCCCACAACACAGGGGGCATCGCCGCACCACGCTCGCCGCACCCGCCCTCGAACAATGCGGCGAAGCTCCGGGCCGGAACGCCGCGACCCAGGTCGCTCTTGTTCGCGACGACGACGGTCGTGCGGGGGTCCAGAGACGTCGCCACGGCGGCATCCTCAGCGTCGGGCGGCTGCGACGAGTCCACAACGAGCACTGACAGCGCCGCACCGCGCGCCGCCGCGCGCGCCCGCTCGACGCCCGCCCGCTCGGCCTCATCCGAAGTCTCTCTCCAGCCGGCCGTGTCCACCAGCCGCATGGGTATCCCGTCTATGTCGAGGCACTCTTCGATGGCGTCCCTTGTCGTGCCGGGCGCTGTTGTGACGATCGACCGGTCGCGCATCAGGAGCGCGTTCATAATGCTCGACTTGCCGACGTTCGGCTTCCCGACCAGCGCAACGGAGACACCGTCACGCACGGCCGCGCCGACCTCCTGGTTCTCGAGGAGCCGATCCACAAGCGAGTGCGCGTCCGCGCTCAGCACCCCCAGAGCCCTCAACGCGTCGGCAGCGTCCACATCCTCGGGGAAGTCGATCGCAGCTTCGATCTCCGCGCGCATGGAGAGGAGCGCGGCTCGGAGCTGCGCCACCTGGCCGGAGAGCCCGCCGCTGAGTTGCCCGAGTGCCATCTCGAGGCCCCGCGGAGTCTCGGCCGACACGATGTCGGCCACGGCCTCAGCCTGTACCAGGTCGATGCGTCCGCCCAGGAACGCACGCTCGGTGAACTCGCCCCGTCTGGCCTGCCGCGCCCCTGCCTCCAGACAGGCGGCCAGTACGCGCCGCGCCGGCACAGAACCCCCGTGGCAGCCGAATTCTATTATATGTTCTGTGGTATATGTATTAGGTGAGCACATGACCGTCGCGAGGACCTCATCGACCTCGCGACCGTCTGCGTTAAGCACCCGTCCGTGATGCACGGTGTGAGTCGCGCACGTGGCCAGGGGCTTCTGCCCCCGGAACACGCGATCCGCTATTTCAATCGCACGGTCACCCGACATCCGGACGAGGGCGACCGCTCCCGGCCCGAGCGCGGTGGAGATCGCGGCGATCGTGTCCCCGGGCAGGTGTCTCATCGATTCCGTTCCCGGATAGCAGGCACCCGCCTACGAGCGGCTGGGCTGCCTCCTCCTTCGCCGCTGTCCGCCCCTGCTCTTGGGCGTCGCGGCGCCACCCTTCGAGGGGGCAACGATGATGCTCTTAACGCGCCCGTGTCCCACGCTGCGCGTCTCGACGGACGGGTCGGACTTCAACACAGCGTGGATGATGCGCCGGTCCGCCGCCTCCAGTGGCTCGGTCGTCACCTCTTTCCTCGCGGCCTTGACCTGCTCCGCGAGCGACAGTGCCTTGTTCTCAAGGAAATCGTCTCTACGCCTCTTGTACCCGCTGACGTCGAGGATGATCTTGGGGCTCTTCCTGCTCCCTCGCTGGAGCATCCGGTTCGCGACGTACTCGAGGGCGCTCAACGTGTGCCCGCCCTTGCCTATGAGGAGGCCGTCGGTCCCGGCTGTCTCTATGTCGATTATCAGCGCGTTCTTCTCTTCGGTGACGTGAAGCTGGCAGCTCAGGCGCATCAGCCTGAGCATGTCCGCCACGATCTGCTCCGCGCCATCGCGTGCGCTCGTTCGCCTGGAGACGGCCACCCTTGCAGGCGCCCCTCCGAACATCCCCAGAAATCCCTTCCGGCCACGCTCGATCACTTTGATGTCGGCCTCGTCCTTCGAGACCCCGAGCTTGGCCAGCGCCCGCGCCGTCGCCTCAGCGACGTTCTTGCCTGTTCCTTCTATGGTTCGTGTCATTCGATGTCCTCTCCCTGCTGCCCCGCGGGTCGATGCGCCCTACTTCTTCTTGCGACGTCGGCGGCGCTTTGCGCTGCTGCTCGAGGATGACCGGGTGCGGCCGGTCTCGTCGACGACCTCGGCCTCCTCGAATTTCGGCGTCGCGGTGACGGAAGCAGGTACGGTGTCAGGAACACCTTCCGGGGCAGTGGCATCGGGTGACGTCTCCACGGCGGCCGAAGGGCCACGGTGGATGTAGTACTGCTGTCCGATGCTCAGGATGGTGTTCACCAGCCAGTAGATCACGAGGCCCGATGCGAAGCTGTAGAAGAGCACCGTGAAGAGGATGGGCATCATCTTCGTCATGGCGGCCTGGCTGGGATCCGACGTCGTGAACTTCTGCTGCATGAGCATTCCGAGCCCCATCAGCAGCGGGAGCACGTGAATCGGGAACCCGGCTATTGCCGCGATCGTGTCCGGCTGGGAGAGATCTGTCATCCACAACATGAAAGGAGCGCCTCGGAGCTCAATCGTTGTTCTGAGCACCTGGAAGAGCGCGATGAAGACGGGCATCTGCAATATCATCGGAAGACAGCTGCCCAGAGGGTTGACTCCCTCCTTCTTGTACAACTCCATCTGTGCCTTGGCCATTGCTTCTTTGTTGTCGCCGTACTGGTCCTTGAGGGCGTTGAGCTTCGGCTGCACGTCCTGCATCCTCTTCATTTCCGTGAAGCTCTTGTGCGTCAGTCTATAGAAGAGGAGCTTCGTGACAATGGAGATGAGGATGATGACGATGCCGTAGTTCGGGATGTACTTGTGGCCCCAGACGAGCGCCTTGAGAAGCAACACGGACAGTGGCCTCGTGAAGCTCCACCCCATCTCGATGGCGCGCTCGAGACCCACGCCCATCGCCGATATCAGCTCGTAGTCCTGGGGTCCTGCGAACACTCTGAACGCGACCGATGTGCCCTGGCCCTCGACGGACACGGCGGTCTTGAAGCCGATGTTCTGCGGTTCGGTGCCACCTATCGCCCGCGTCTCGCTGCAGGTGAAACCCTCGGGCGCGACAGCGGCCATGAAGTACCGTGATTGTGTGGTCACCCACTCGATGGCGCCCACCCGCAGGTACTCTTCCTGCTCCTTGAATCGACCGAGGCCGTCCTTCGTGATACTTCCGTCGATGCGTGCGACCGACGCCGGAGCCTTGTTGTCCTCCTTCGCCTCCGTCGGAGTCAGTCCTGGCCACCCGATCCAGAGAGCGCGTCTTCCAGACGGCTCCCGAAGACCCGATACCTCAACGCGCGCCTCGAACGCGTAGCTGTCGGCGTAGAACGTGTACTCGCGCGTTACCGCAACGCCGGCAGGACTCACGGCCGAGTAGCGCACCACCGCCGACTCGCGCCCGCCGGTCAGGTCGACACGCAAAGGGCTCGCCGACTCGAACGCCCAGTCGTCGATCGGAAGCGTCGTCGGCCCGTAGTCCAGGCTGAGCGCAAGTGCCCGCGCGCCTTCCGACACCAGAGAGACCATCTGCGGCGCTTCGTCCTCCGGATCGAGTCGCTCGCGGTACTCCTTCAGCCGCCACGACGTGATCGAGCCGCCGCGGCTCGAAAGCGTCGCCACCCACAGCGGGGCGTCGACTGTGATCGTCCTCTCCGGAGCCACCTCCAGCGCCGAATCGAACCCGGCCATCACGTCGTCGAGATCGCCGGCATCTTCAACACCCGCGTCCAGAGCGGTGGAGCCGCGCGCGCCCTCGTCCCGGGCAGGGATCACACCTTCGGTCCGCGACCCGGCCACTTCGCCGGCCACTTCCGTCCCCGCCTGTTCCGTCGCCACCTGCCTGCGCTGAGTGCTCTGCCAGTAATTGAAGCCGAACAGCACAACGAAGATGAGAACGACGGCCACGACGGCGCGCTTCTCGTCCATTCACGCCTCCAAAAAGGGTTCGCTTCGATCCCGGAGAGTTCCGTCTCGCCTGACGGGGCGCTACTCCGGAACAGGATCCTCTCCCCCGTGAGACCAGGGGTTGCACCGCAGAAGCCTGCGGAGAGACAGCCAGGCACCGCGCATGAATCCGTGTTGCGCGAGGGCCTGGGCGGTGTACTCCGAACAGGAGGGAACGTAACGGCAGCTGGCAGGGAACAACGGGGACACCAGCCGCTGGTATGCCCGCACGAGCACAACCAACACGCTGGTCATCACTAGGGGACTCCTGGAAGACACCTTCAGGATTGCCATCTTGGCTGATAGTGGACCGCCGTCGGGGCCGGCCCCTTTCCCGCGTCAGCTGTCGTGGTCGGAGATGCGGCGGAGCTCTGCGTGAAGCGTTTGTCTGATGTCTGAGTACCGCGCGGTGGCCGCTCTTTGTGACGCTACGAAGACAAGAGTCTCAATTCCGGACAGGTCTGCCGTGCTCGTCCGAAGTGCTTCTCGAAGGACCCTCCTCGCGCGGTTCCTCTTGACCGCTCCTCCAACCTTCTTCCCCGCCAGGAAGGCCACGCCCGGCGGTCCCTCTCCAACTCGGTAGCACATTCTTCCGTACGAGGTCCGCACCACTGACCCCGATCTCACCGTCAGGTCCAGCGTCTCCCGCCGGTTGATCCTCGGATATCTCCTCAGGCTCTCCGACGGCACTGGCCCACCTAGCGCGTCGTCAGACGCTTCCTGCCCTTCGCGCGGCGTCGCGCGAGGACCTTCCGCCCGCCGGGACTGGAGCTGCGAGCCAGGAATCCGTGCTTTCTCTTGCCTCTACGCTTCTTCGGCTGGTACGTGCGCTTCATCTCATCCTCGATACTCTGCGTGAAACTCTCCGTTACAGTACTTGAATCCAATACACTATCAACCGGCCCCACCCATGTCAAGCCCATTCGCGCCTCTCTTCCTCCGCTTCCCATGATCCACGCACCCCAAGCCCACAATTGCGCTGCCGCACTCCACTTCCCGCGATTCGTCAAAAAAATCACTCTCCGCGCAAGAAAGTGCTTGCACGCTTTTTGGGCTCCGTGCTAATATGCCCCGCCGTCACAAAGGCCGTTGATAAGCGGTCGACTCTGATCGGAAGGAATGTCTGGAATTGGGCACCTGACGCAGCCACGGAGGCCGCCGCTCCTGGCTCAACACAGCAGGTTCCAGGACCCCGGACGCAAGGGAAGACGCACAAAGAACTTACACAGTTATCCACCGTGGGGAGAATTTCTGTAGATAGTGCGGGTGCGCCGTTTCCTCGGGAATGCGCTCAAGACCGTCGCTTTTCTACGAAACGCTCCGAATATTGACCGCTGGGGATAACTTGTTAACCTCTTGTTGATAACATTTACGGGCCGCCAATGATCGCTTCAGACCTTTGGACGCGGTGTCTTGAGACCATCCGTGAGGAGACGGAACACCAGAGCTATCAGACGTGGTTCGAGCCAACGCGAGGGGTTGAGCTGACGGACGACGCCGTGAAGATAGAGGTACCCAAC
>JBDRTQ010000331.1:0-3888 GCA_043823885.1 Candidatus Eiseniibacteriota bacterium
GCGGGAGTGGCCCAGCAGAACTTGTTCATGGTCGCAGGCCAGTCCCCGCCAAGCGGCGTTCCGTCCTCGGCGTTCCAGGCCCAGATCTCGTAGGTCGGGCTACCGACAGCGCCGACGTCGCCCCACGCCGCACCGACGATCTCAAGGTACGGATCGCTGTCGAGCTGTCCCAGCGCGATGGACGACCTGTAGCCGCCCGTTCCGTCTGCGGCGAGGATGCCCTCGGTTCTCGGGTCACCGTCCCCGTCGAGGATCTCAACGCCGGTGTGATGCCAGCCGTAGATCTCGCCGGAGCCCACCAGCACCTCGAGGTCGCCGTCCAGGTCCACGTCCGCCGCGGCCGGCGAGCCGTACATCGCCTCGCCGCCCATGAGAGGCCATCCGGCAAGAGCCGGCGGGTTGGTGCTGATCTCGAGCGTAGCCGAGCCCGTACCCTCGTTGCCGGAGGAGTCAACGGCGGTCACGTGATAGAAGTACACTTGGTTCTCGTCCAGCCCGGCGTCCTCGTAGTAGGAGATCCGCTCGACGACGGCCGAGTTGACCTGTTCGAACGTGCCGAACGGGTCGTCGGTCCTGTAGACGTGATAGCCCCAGAGGTCAGGGTCGGCGACGGGGTCCCACATCAGATAGACGGTCGTGGCCTTCACGCGGCCGTCGAGTCCCACGGGCATGGCCGGCTTCGCGGCGTCGAAGCTGTGCGTCCAGGTCTTCCCGTCCTCGTCCGTCAGAACGAGTTCGAACTCCTCCGTGATCGTGGAGTCCACGGTGAACACGAATGGACTCTGCCCGGAGACCACGCTGCCCGCGGACACGTCTCCCCAGGTATCGGTGCTGTCGCTGATGGTGACCGCCGACGTGGGATAGCGCAGCACTCCGCTCACCGCGTCGGCGTCGCCGTTGCCCTCGTTGAGGACGTCGATGGTCAGAGTGACCGTCTCTCCGACCTCAGGGACGCCGTCGTCGCCATCGTCGTAGTCGTTGTGGAGCTGCGTCAGTATCGGACGCAGCACTCTGAGCGTGTAGGAGTCGGTCCAGCTGCCTCGCGCGGGCTCGTCGAATTGCAGCGTGAGCTCCACATCGCGTTCGTTCGGACAGCTGTCGGCTATAGACACCACGAATGCGGCGTCATAGGCGACCTGGCCGGATGCGCCCACGACTCCCAGCGACTCGGCGTCATCCACCAGAGTGACGTACGGGTCCTCGGTGCTGAGCGTGGCTGTCACACCGGTCGCGTCAGTGAGTCCGCCGTTCCCGACCGTGAAGTCGAGTTCCACGGTCTCGCCGGCCTCGGCGTTGCCGTTGGCGTTACCGTCGCTGCCGCCCAGCGCGTCGTCGTTCACCTCCATCGACCTGAGCGTCAGGTGCGCACCCGCCGAGGACGTGACCTCGATGGTGTCCTCATAGGGGTAGTGGTTCCGCGCTGTCACCGTGATGGTCAGCGTCCCCGTGGTCTGCGGCGTAAACGACAGGACCACCTGACCGGACGCGTTGGTGTGGCCGGTCGAATAGACCTCGCCGTCCTTCGCCACGCAGACGTACGCGCTGTCCACCGCCGCCGGGTCGACCACGGTCACCGTGAGGTCCGTGGTACCGAGCGGAGCACTGGAGTCGTGAACCACCGACAGCGCGACGGGCCTCTTGGTCCAGAGCCGCGACTCGGGGTCGCCCAGCAGCAGGTAGCTCATCTGGGTCCAGCGGTCCGTGTTGTCGTAGCTGGACTGCGCTATGAAGGGGATCTTGCAC
Source organism: Candidatus Eiseniibacteriota bacterium (assembly GCA_043823885.1). GTDB lineage: Bacteria > Joyebacterota > Joyebacteria > Joyebacterales > Joyebacteraceae > JALGZG01. The sequence continues at coordinate 1,744 of JBDRTQ010000331.1, forward strand.
ATGGCACAGACGACGCCGGCCCTCTCGACACCGCTGTACAGCAGCCTGTGCCACTCGTAGAAATACTCTTTCACCGTCGTCGGGAAGCAGAACCGCGTCGTGCCGAACACGAAGGCGCTGCCGCCGTTCGGGTTGTTCATGAAATGCTCGGAGATGCAGTCGAACTCGATGGCGGCCGTCGTGCAGTTGAGCATCCAGAGAAGCCCTGACTTGTCGGTTCCGTTGACGAGCCCGTCGACGTCCTGGACCGTGATGTAGTTGTTCTTGCTGCACCTCAGAATGTCCTTGTTCCCGTGCCCGACGTGCGCCGTGATGTTGTAGCCCACGTTCAGGGAATCCATGGCCGATTCTCTCGTGAGCGGGTAGGACCCGGGGTACTGCATGTAGTTCTGGTAGAGCCGGACAACGTGCACCTCCGGCGGAATGAGCGGCAGCACGGGTTCTACTATGTGCTCCGCTCCGTCGGTGATGGTGTACTGACCGGGTTCCCAGTCGTAGGGGAAGAGCACCTCTGCCATGTAGAGGCTGCGCGCGGCGAAGAGGGGATCCGGGTTCTTCTCGTAGTCCAGTATCTTCGTGACGAACGTCTCGACCTCGACTGTCGACGCGGCGGGAGCCCTGCCGACGAAGACGTCCGGATAGAGGTCAATGCTGTCACCGGGAGAGGCGACGCCCGCGTACCCCTCTCCGAACTTGCTGTCCCCGTCCAGGTCCCAGTTGCCGTCGAGATCGGAGTAGTACAGGTCCGAGGACACGTCCCAGCCGTCGTAGTACATCGACCAGGAGTACCTGACGGGTACTATGTTCGTGTCGCCGCCGATCAGAAAGAACGTCGTTCCCCAGGACTCGTAGGCGTCCTGGATGAAGTACCGGATGCGCTCCGTCGCGTCCGTCCCTCCGGGGTAGTTCTCCTCGATCCAGGACACGGTGCGAATGACCGTCGGGACGCCCTTCTTCGTCTTCCAGTCGGCGAGAGGCTGGAAGTAGGGCTCGAACTCGTCGCTCGTGATGATGACGTACTCAACAGGACTGCCCTCGAGGGAGGGAGTGTAGCGCGGAAGGAATCCTTCCTCGCCCACCCCGTCGACCACGTCGACACCGGAGAGTTTCCCTTCCACCTCCCACGGGTTCTCTACCAGGCTCTCGACGAGACTCCTGTAGAGTTCCCTGGAGTTCGCCGTCATCCGCAGCCGCGGCTGCGACCGGTCCGCATCCGATTCAAGCTCGAGCTCCACTGAGATGTTGGTGGCCAGGACCAGACGGCCGCTCCTGGGCGTGTACTGCAGGGGGTGGATCGCCACGGTCGCAATCCTGAAGCCTCCCAGGAACCCGTCCCCAAGGTACTCGACGCGAACTGCCGGGTACGGTCTGTCGCTCTGGTAGATTGACGCGTCTTCCGCCACCCATCGCGGTGTCTCCCCCACCGGGACTTCCGGTTGGGCAGGCGCCACGCGGTAGCTGCCCGGCAATTCCAGTTCCTCGATGCTGACGACCAGGTCCGCCACGCGAGCATCGGAGGGGATAACGAATCGCAGGTACTCGACGGGCAGAGCAGGAGCGCCCGGCGTCTTGGATGCCCGCGTTCCCTCCATCGAGAGTCTCGAGTAGACCTCCCCCGTCTCGATGGTGACCTGTCGCGAAGCGTGCTGGACATCGGTGTAGGGACCCGCCGCGACTGCCGGGCAGGCTACGCACAACAGACTCAGGACAGCGAGCAGTCTCGCGCGGCGTTGGATTGACATCATGGGTCCTCCCTGCTTGGGGGCAAGACAGCCCCGGGCCGCCAGCATCGGAACGGCGTCAGCGACGCTCCTCGCCTGGCGTCCGGCACTGGCATTCTGTACGCGCTGGTCTGCCCGTAGCAGTTCGGCTCGGATGTCACTCCCCAGGGTGGGTCAGTGTGTACATTGAGAGATTGGCGTCAGGTATCGACGCCAATGGCTAGCATACCACAGTTGCATACATATTGCAAGAACGACATCAGATATTGCTGCGTCTCGGCTCAGCGGGAATCAGACTCTCTCTGCGGGGCGACTCGGGCGCGCTCGCGTGGTCGAGCGCGAAGAGTCGACACCATGCATCGGGGTGCGGCGAAACAGGAGGGGCCCGCAGATGCCGGTCCGGCCTGATGTGGCGTCCCTGATG
>JBDRTQ010000332.1:0-2949 GCA_043823885.1 Candidatus Eiseniibacteriota bacterium
CCGGTCCGCGAAACGAGGGTCGCTGCCGGGGCCGCGGGCACGCGACGCCGGGTCCCCTGCGAGAGGCGGGGGCGTGGCGCCGAAGAGCTTGCCGACCTCGGCGAGGACCTCGTCGTGCGAGACTGCACCCACGACGGCCAGCACCGCTTCCTCGGGACGGTACCTCTCAGCGTAGAAGGCGCGGAGATCCTGGAGGGTGATCCCTTCCAGGTCATCCATGAGTCCAATGACGGGGTAGCGGTACGGATGTGCGTCGAACGCCAGAGCGTCGATGGCCTCGTAGAGCAACGTCTCCGGGTCGTCGTCCAGCATCATCCGCTCCTCGATAGCGACGCGCCTCTCCGTCTCGAACGCCTCCCTGCCGAACTCGCAGTGGAACATGCGGTCCGCCTCTATCGACAGAGGAGTCACCCAGTGCTCCGACGGGAGCACGAAGTAGTAGAGGGCATGGTCGCAGGTCGTCATCGCGTTGTTCGTGCCGCCCAGTCGTCCCGTCAGCTGATCGATGCCGCCCCGCGGCCTCGCCGGAGTGCCTCGGAACATCATGTGTTCGGTCAGGTGGGCGAGACCAGTCTTCCCCGGTGGCTCGTAGAGCGACCCGGCCCTGTACATGAGCAACACCGCCACGATGGGAGAAGCTTCCCTCGTGACGGTCAGAAGAACGAGGCCATTCGGGAGAACGGCCTTCCTCGGACGCAAGTCGCTCAACGGCACCTCATTGCGCGGGCTCCGGGTCCCTGCCCGTGCCGCGTCTGACCCGCTCGGTCTTGACTCTTGGACTACATCGACCTTATGCTTCGTGAGGACGACCAGTCAAGCTTGGATTCTACGGCTTCCCCCAGTGCGGAGCGGTCGATGCTCGCATCCGATCTCCACATCCATCTCGACGGTTCGTTGCGGGACGAGACGCTCATCTCGCTGTCGCGAGAGGCCGGTCTGATTCCCTCTACCGTCGATGGCGAGGGGTTCACGCGCGAGCTGCGCTTCCGGACGGGCATGTCGCTGGCCTCGTGCCTCGGCAGATTCGACGTGACCGTCGGGCTGCTTCAGACGCGCCGCGCACTCGAGCGGGTCGCCCGCGAACTCGTATGTGACTCCTATCTCGACGGCGTTCGCCACGTCGAGATCCGCTTCTGCCCGTCCCTCCACACGCGCGAAGGGCTGTCTCCCGGCGACACCGTGCTGGCGGTGGTTTCCGGGACAGAACAGGGGGTGAGCGAGGCCCTCTCGGGAGCGCCCGGAGACCGGATGTCGGCGCGCGTGATACTCTCCGTCCTGGAGGGCATGAGCGAGGAGGAGGCCAGGAGGCTCGTGGACCTGGCCATCGGGTTCGCGGACTCTCTTGTCGCGGGAGTTGATCTGGCGGGTGACGAGTCTCTGTTCGACGCAGCGCGTTACGCGCGGCCGTTCGCGCGCGCCGCCGACGCCGGGCTGGGGGTGACCGTCCATGCGGGCGAGGAAGGCGACGCCTCCAACGTGACCGTTGCCGTCGAGGTCCTCCGGGCGAACCGGATAGGGCACGGCGTCAGCGCGGCGACCGACGCCGGCGTGATGTCGCTGCTCGCTGACAGGAACATCGCCGTGGAAGTGTGTCTGTCCAGCAACCTCCACACAGGTGCGGTGCAGTCGCTCGACACACATCCGCTCTGCATGCTCGTCGACGCCGGAGTGCCCGTCGCGCTCGCAACGGACAACCGGTTCTTCTCGCACACGACCCTGAGCCGGGAGTATGAGCTGGCCGCCGCCGAGGCTGGCGCCGGCCGGGAGACCATCGCCCGGTCGGTCCTGACGAGCGCCGACGCAGCGTTCCTGCCGAGCGCCGACCGCGCGGCGCTGCGCGCACTGTACGCATCGAGCCTGAAGCTGTGAGACAACCCCGCGGGGGAGAACGGAGGACGAGCGTGGGAAGACTCAAGGTGGGCGTCCTGGCCTCGGGAAGAGGCTCGAACCTGCAGGCGATAATCGACCGCTCTCTGGCGGGCGAGATCGATGTCGAGGTCGCGCTGGTCCTGAGCGACGTTCCGGACGCTCACGCGCTCACGCGCGCGCGCGCCGCCGGGATCCCGGCTCTCCACGTCCCCCCGGGACGGTTCAGAACGAAGCTGACCCCGGAGGCGGAGGCCCGCTACGTTGAAGTTCTGGAGGAACACGGCGTCGAAATCGTTGCTCTCGCCGGCTTCATGAGGATCCTGCATGACGATTTCCTGCTGCGCTACGCGGGCCGCGTGGTGAACGTGCACCCGGCTCTCCTGCCTTCTTTCCCCGGACTGCACGGGCCCGGGCAGGCTCTCAGCTACGGCGTGAAGTGGTCCGGCGCCACGGTTCACTTTGTCGACGCCGGCGTGGACACTGGTCCGATAATCCTGCAGGCGGCGGTCCCCGTGATGGACGACGATACCGAGGAGACTCTCGCGGCGAGAATCCTGGAACAGGAGCACCGCATCTACCCCGAGGCGCTCCAGATCATCGCAGAGGGGAGGCTCTCGGTCGAGGGCCGGACCGTCAGGACGACGGGAGGCAAGGACTCGTGAGGGGAGCGTGCCCGACAAGACTCTGCATCGCCCTTGCCCTCGCCGTGCTTATTCTGGCCGGCGGGTCGGGCGCCGCGGGTGTCGACGCCGGGACCACGCTGGTCTACCCGCCCTTCGGCCACTGCCTGGGTATGCACAGGGCCACCTCGCTCCACCTCTTTCTCTACCTCGGCACGAGAACCCGCTTCAATGAACCGGCCGGCCTGGCGGCCGTCAAGCTCGACGCGCTCGACGACCCATCGACCCACTCAGACGACGACGAGCTGACGGTGTTCGGCCTCAATTCGGGCGAGTGCGAGATCATTTTCAACACGTCCCTCGTAAGTGTTGCGACATACGGAGAGTGCGGGAGCGGCCGCGGCCAGTTCAGGAACCCCCTGGGCATCGCCGCCGACTCGCGCGGCAACGTCTTCGTGGC
>JBDRTQ010000333.1:0-3430 GCA_043823885.1 Candidatus Eiseniibacteriota bacterium
TGCTCCCGATAGCGTAACTGAACCTCTGATGGTGTGTCGCTCATTCAGGCGTGACCTTCTCCAGGGACTCGATGAGACCAAGGACCCCAGCCCACTTCTTCAGGTATGCCCAATCCAGATCGGGAACGCCGGCGCAGAGCGATGCAGCATCCCTCAACTGGAGCTCGGATTCCCCGTTCAGCGACCAGCTCAGCTTCGACAGAATCAGATCCTCTGGCCGGACGACGAATACACCGACTCCGCCCAGATCTATCCTCTGGCGCCTCCCGAACTCCACCCTGCGATACTCCTCTTCCTTGAGCACAATGAAGTCCGCCTTGGTGATCCACTTATTGTGGATGATGTTGAAGGTCGAGTGGTCTTGAGTCGCCCTGCGAACTCTCGACTCGTCAACGTAGCAGTCGGCCTGGAACAACTCCACAATCCGTGGAGCGTCGTCCGGTGTGCACTCGATCACGAAGTCGACATCTCGAGTCATACGCGGCACGGCGTAGATAGACATCGCCATTGACCCCGTCATCATGTACGGGATTCCGGCTGCATCCAGCCTCTCTACTACAAGCTTGATGAACTCCAGCTGTTCATCCACGCGTGAGCCCTCCAAGGCGACGTTATGCTCTTCTGCCATTCTAGCACGGGCAGCCTGGCGGACCGCGTATCAGCCGCGAGCGTAAAGGCTGGCCCGGCGGGTGCGTCGGGCGCGTCAGCGCCCGGTGCAGTCGGCGTGACAGCCAAGCTCGTCGGGTGCATACGCTAGTCGTATGCTGCCTGTCAGTCTTCTTCAGATAGAACGCTCCCTGGTCTCCTTGTCCTTCGGCGTTCAGATGTTTGGCCCGCCTCTCGAACTCATGGATCTGCCCCGCGGAGAAAACGGAGCCGGTTGGGTTCCTTCCATGCGAGCGCTCATCCGTGAGCGCAATCCCCTTCAAGTACTGCTCGCTTCCCCAGAATTGGAAGGAGGTCGAATCGTGCACGACACCGACGAGTTCAAGGTGACTTCTTGCTGCCAGCATGCGGATACTGTCAGCAGAATGAAGAAAGAGGTGCCTTGGCGCCTCCAACTGCACCCAGTTCGTGCCGTAGTGTTCCCAGGCGAATGACGGCACCACCGGAGCTCGCACAAGACAGTACCCGCCGGGCCTCAGGAGTTTGGACGCGCTCTCCAAGGTCTCCGCCGGGTCGGGCACATGCTCGAACGAGTGATGGAACATCACAAGATCCCACTTCCCATTGAGCTCGTGGATAGTCTCCCTGCGGATGCTCAACCCTCCGCCGTAGTCGATCTCCTCGGCATTGAATGGGTCTATGCCCAGCAAGGATGTGAAGCCCATTCCCTGCAGTGTGAGGAGTAACTCCCCTCTCCCACATCCCACGTCGAGTATTCCGGAGTCTCTCTGCAGTGGAATCCGGGATAGGGACTGGAGCCGGGCATCTGCTGGGTACACGACATTGAGGAGTCTCCCAATGAATGCCGTACGGAAGACCGCGTAGTCGTCCCTCACACTCTTGAGGAGACGCTTCGCCAGGCTTGAGCGCCCGCCGACTGCTCGGTACGAATAGTACCCGTCAGGGTAGTAGTCTGAGAGGTCGGGGGGAGGCGCCTCAATCTGGAGACAAAGGCACTCGGAGCACTGGAAGTACCGAAATGCCTCACCAGAACCGAACATCATCTCCCTTGCCCAATGCTCTCGGTTGTTCTCCAAGTTACCGCAAACACGACATCGCACTTCCGACATCCCCAGTTGAAGCCTGTCGCCCTGACAGGCAGCCTAACGGACCGCGTATCACCCGCGAGCGTTAAGGCTGGCGCGGCGGCTGCAAACGCCTGTTAGGTGGCACCGCCGGTTCCGGCCACGATCTACTCCACCTTGGGCCCGATGCCGAGCTGCCCCAACATTGAGAAGACGTCCACCACTGCCGCCTGCCGCTCCACAATCCGGCCGCTTTCGAAACGCCACACGTCGATGGCAGCGAACTTCACGCGTCGCCCCGTCGGTGGAATGCCATGGAGCTCGCCAAGGTGCGTTCCTTCAATGGTGAATGCCCCGACGACCGTGTCGCCTTCCGCCACAAGGTGGTCGATGTGGAATCGCACATCAGGAAACGTCGACCGGAGTCTCTGGACCATCGCCTTGGCGCCCTCGGGCCCGTGCAGGTCCGGAGCTCCCTCCTCCATGCTCGGCGCGAAGAAATCCTCAGCATAGAGCTCATCCGCGACATCCAGATGGCCCGCGTTCCAGCCTTCCTCAATCCACCGTCGAATGACACGCTTGTTCTCGGTCGCTGACATGTCGTGATGCCCTTCCGCATGATCCTGTGACCAGTCTCGCGGTGCCCACCTAACGGACCGCGTATCAGCCGCGAGCGTTAAGGCTGGCGCGGCGGGTGCGTCGCGGGCGTGAGCCCGCGGTGCAGTCGACGTGACAGCCAAGCTCGTCGGCTGCATACGCTAGTTAGGCTTCACGCTTGAGACGCCTGAGAATACGCTCGTCAAACGCATACGGCCTGACATCTCCGATGCGCACCTCGGACATCTCAGGGTGCGCAGGATTGATGATCACATTGAACTCATCGTCCACGACTGCAGATGGAACCCTCAGCAGAAGAGACTTGCCGCTGCTGACCCAAGCAGTACCCAAGTCAGCGAGCTTGCTCGAAGAGGGAAATCGGCTCCACTCCGCGGGCAACTCGCGAAGATCGATCTCCTGAGTGCTGGCGCCGTCGGGCACCAGAATGGTGGCCACCGAGAGGTCAAGTGGCTCGTACGGCAGTGGAACGTGGACAAGGTACTCTAGGGTCGCCAAGGAACGGCTCTCTGCCGCGTAGACTACTGCGGTCCCCTTCTGGTTCCAGCGTCCACCGTACCGTCGAGGACCGGCGCCCGAGAGATCTCTGATGTACGCTGTCTTCGAGATTCGGTAGACGTTCATCAAGCCACGATCCCATGTTCGATCCGGCCGAGCTCCTCCAGCACCAACTCAGCGCCGAATCGCGAGCTGAGCAGCTCCTCGGGGACGCTCTTGCCAAGAGCTGCACTTGGGAGACTCAGCCAGGCGAGGAATCTTTCCTTCTCCCCGAATACCTCCTCTCCTCTAGCCGCTACCTCAGCGATCTGGAGAATGTGCTCCGAGACGTTGCTCTTGAAGCGATGAGTCCGCCCATAGCGCTGAATCGTCCGCTCCCCCACGGGCAGAAGGGCGGCCATTTCCGCCACCGAAAGATCGAGGTATCCCGCGAGCTTGAGCAGCGCCGCCTTCGTTACCCCACGCCTTCCCAGTTCAACCAGATCCATGCGATCCCGGATATCAACGTGAAGCGTCTTCCGCCCGCCCAGAATCTTCGAGATGCTCGAGAGATTCACTATGCCTCCTTCCAAGAACAGCCAGAACTACATGCCGCCACATGTCACCATTCTAACGCCATATGGCGG
>JBDRTQ010000334.1:0-3281 GCA_043823885.1 Candidatus Eiseniibacteriota bacterium
GAATCAGCGCCCCCGACGGCCTGGCCTTGCCTTCACTTGGAAGGCGCGACACGAGGCGTCGCGGGCGCGACATGAGGCGTCGCGGAGCGAGAAATCAGCGGGTTATGTGATCCAGGAGGTCGTTCGATCAGGCCGGTAGGACAGGAACTCACCGATGTTTAGAAAGCCGTGCAGATGCTGCCAGAGCGGTTCGTGTTCGCTCTTGATGGCTCGAAGGGCACGGTGAATCGCAGCGGAGACGGCCTGGCGGGCGCGTTCCCGCTCGTCAACTGCTTCTCTCCTCTCGCCACGGAGACCGGTCGCGCGCCCGACTTCGGCGTAGAGGAACTCCCTTTCCTCCGTGAGGGATCCCACTCGCCCGGCATCGTTGTTCGCCTGCGCCTCGGCGAGCTCTCCCTCAATATCGAGCAGGCGGTCGTGGTACTCCTTCAGGGCGAGGTCGTCGATCAAACCACCTGCGGAGCCCAACATGGGCGGATCGCCGTTCCCTGAGACTGCGCTTCGGAGGGCAGCGGCGTGGATCTCCTGCCCGGGCGTCTCGAGCATACGAGCGATGTAAGACATGCCTACCGAGTTTCTCACGCTCCTCGGGATGCCGCCGAAGACGACGAGCCATGTTTCGCCCTGGTCTTTGAAGATGTGCGCGTCCTCGGAGTAGCTCTCCGCCGGCGTCACCGTAGCCTGCGATTCAGGTCTCTGTTCCAGGGTCGCCAGGACGGACGAGACGCGGCCGTCCGCGACGAGATGCCCGTCCGCATCGGCACCTACGAACGCGCTCAGGTCCACCGGGAGGCAGCGTCGCATTGAGAGCCGCTCCCTGCAATCGGGTGTGATGAGACTCGCGGTCGGGGTCAGCAGGACGTAACGCCGTTGCTCACGGCCGCAGAGCCGCTCGACGACCTCGGTCACAGTTTCCTCATCGTATTGGAGCGTCAGGTAGACGGGGAAGCTCGACCCCGGCGCCGGGCGGAACTCGCCGACGTGGAACGTCTTGGGAAGCCCATCAACAGGCGCCGGGGGCCGGGAGCCGGTGAATCCCATGGCCTGCCGGAGCCGGTCCGAAAGCGCCCGCAGATCGAGCTCGTAGACGACGAGGTCGGCCCGCGTCAGATGGAGAGTCTCGCAGGATGGCGGATCACGGCGGCAGACCGCCACGATGTCGTCGGGCCCGTGGACAACCACGCCTCTGGGGCAGCCGTCGCCGCCGGGTGCGGGGCAGGGATACGCCGTCGCAAGCCCCGGGAGGGGCCGCAAGAACTGGGCGAGGACACCCATATCCTCGCCGACCGCCTCCCGCCAGGAGACCGTCACGCCCTGAAGGATCGGCGTCTCCTCAAGCGCTGACCAGAGCTTCTGCAACTTCCTCATCGGGAACACGCCTCGCCGAGCTGAACCCGCGCTTCAAGAGCCAATCGTCGATCAGGCGTCCGTCGTCGTCGCGCGTGAACTTCGCGATGTTGGGTTGCCGGATCGTCAGGCTGCGCGGGGACTTGCTGCCCGAGAACTTCACCTGGAACTTGGCGCTGACGATCTTGCCCTTCCGGATGCTCGCGTGCCTCGACTCCATGGCGGCGAAGAGGTCGCTGGCCTGGCGGGTCTCGATCTCCCCGTGGGGGCCTCCCCAGTAGTACTTGACCTCCGTGAGCCGGATCTCGTCGATCCCCTGCACGTCCGTGCAGACGAGTGAGTCTTTGCCATCGACTCTGAGCGGATCCAGCGTGTACTTGCGGTTCGTCGTCGGGAAATGGCCCTCGTTGCCGAACAGATGCAGGCCGAACGTGCGCCGGTAGACGTCCTTGTCGCCCTTGTTGGCAGTGTTCATCCTCAACTCGCCGATGAGAGTGTTGTAGACCAGGACGTCGTGGTGCTCCGGACGGAAGCAGATGCTGGATGAGACGTGCCCCTTCAGTGCGCCCTCGCGCCGGAATGGCTCGCCGTGCCTCACGAGGAACCAGACCTCATCGCCTTTGGGATACATCTGGACCTGCACGTGTTCGCCCCGCCGCTTGGAGACGAACCACTCCGCAAGATCCCTCTCGACCCGCTCCAGCTTGGATTGGCTTGGCAACGTGAAGCCCCGCCTCGGAATCTCACGCGAGAGGTAGTACTCGAACGACCGCCGGCCCACCATGGCCTGCTCGGAGTGCTTGCGCTCCAGCAGCCTCGGTGCCTTGAGCCAGACCTGCACTGCCACGTCGGCGGGCGTGGGGTCGGGCGACTCGTCGAGAACGAACCGGTCCTGCGGAGGAAGCGCCTCGATTGCGCCCAGTAGACCCCCCATGGCCTCCGGGGTCGCCATCTCGTGGACCATGTAGAGGGCATCCACAAGCTCCGGTGGTGTGTCCTCGTCCGGGAGCATGAACACTGAAATCAGCCCTTCGTAGTCCAGTCCATCGACATCGTCGGCCACCACTGGCTCGGACGATGCGCCCGAGCCCATACCGACCCCTGCGGGAACGCCATCGAGGCTGACGCCGCGTGACGTGAAGTACCTCTCGGATGGAGCCAGGAAAGCGCGCAGGTGCTTCTCCTGGATCGTTTTCAGTGCATCAACGCTGGCGAACCGCCGCAGGTTGAACGTCGCCATCTCTCAGCCTCCTACCCCCGACTCCCTCGGGAACGCTTCACGCCCACTACCTTCCCCGCGATGCGTAGCTCGTCTTCCGGGCCGACGAGAATCGCCCGATGCGCACGGTTCTTCGGCCTCAGCTCGACCCTGTCCTCGCGGATGTGCAGCTGCTTCACGGTCGCCTCGCCGTCGATCACGGCGACGACCACATCGCCGTTCTCAGCCAGCGGTTGCTGCCGCACGAGGACGGTGTCTCCATCTCCTATGCCGACCCCGGTCATGCTGTCTCCGTCCACTTCCAGTGCGAAGAAGCTCGCGCCCCGCACCAGGCTCGAGTCGACGGCCAGCTCACCGATGATGTTCTCCTCCGCCAGAATCGGAGCGCCGGCCGCGACCGTCCCGACGATGGGGACCGCTATCACACGACCTCCCTCTTCCAAGGCGGAGACATCCGGAAGAACCGGAACCGCTCGAGAGGCACGCTGTCCTCGAGCGGCCTCGTCCTGAACAATCAGCGAGCGGGCGCCCAGCTTCCCACGCTTCAGATAGTCCTTCCTTTCCAGTGCCTTCAGGAGTTCGAAGACGGTGGAGCTCTTGATGCCGAACGCCCCGCCAATCTCCCGCACGGTCGGGGGCATGCCGTTCTTCCGGATGAAGCCCTTCACCCATTCGAGAGTCTCGCGCTGCCTTGGTGTCAGCGGTTGCCTGCTCG
>JBDRTQ010000335.1:0-2295 GCA_043823885.1 Candidatus Eiseniibacteriota bacterium
CGCTCCCCGGGCGATCTCGGCCTGATGCGTCAGGAGCAGCTGTGCCATGTGCCGGTAGCGGGCGGCGTTCTGCGAGTCGTCGATCTCGACCTGGACCTTGTCCATGGCCCGATGCGTTCGCTTCAGGCGCCGCTCGATGACCTTCTCGACCGCCTCGCGCCGCCGCGCGAGGTCGAGTTCCGGCCACAGCTCGGTGAACATGAAACAGGCGGCGGCGTTCAGGGTGTCGAAACCGCGGGTCTCCTCCGCGGGCTCGTTGCGGTTCTCGGAAGACAGCCGGGCGTGCAGACGCCCGCGCTCGTCGTGCCACCTCGCGACCGTAGGGGCGGAAGCCCCGCCCTCGGGCAGGGACGGATCGTGGGCCCGTAACACGTCGGACAGCGCCAGAGAGGGATTGCGGCCGAGGTCGATGGTCAGCCACCTCTCGATGGAGCGCCCCACCTGGCTGGTCCACTGGAGATGCGCGACCGCGCCCGGCCTGTCATCGAGCGGCTTGAGCGACACGAGAACGGAGCCGCGCAGCTGCGAGACGAAGGGTGGCGCGGCGGCGTGGCCCGGTCCATGGGCCGGGCCGTCGAGGAGGAAGAGCATGGGCAGGGCCTTCATCGTGACGGCACCGAGGAACAAGCGCGGCCGGGTTGCGAGTTCCAGGAGCAGGCAGTCGGCGCCCGGGGCCACCACGTCCGCCACCCTGGCTCCGGCCACCCGAGGGGCTATCTCAGCGATGAGTCTTCGAGCCGTCGTGGAATCCAAGTGCAGCTCCTGGAGGTGCGAACCGACCCGCACGCCTGGACCGTCGCTGACGCGGGCGTCGGTCGTGAATGAGTCTACAGTCTACGGCAGTGGAGCCCCGCAGTCCAGAGACAGGGCGGGCGATGGCCGGCGTGGTCCCGCAATCGCCCGAAACCGCCCGAAATCTCCGGATTACGTTGACCGGCCCGGACTCAGGACGTATAGTACTGGTTCACTGTGATACCCGGGAAGGGAGAACACCTGTGCTCAAGAGCATGACCGGCTACGGTTGCTCGGAGAGAGCCTGCGATGACCAGCGCATCAGAGTAGAGATGCGTTCGGTCAACCAGCGCTTCCTCGACGTGCAGATCAAGGCCCCACGCACGATGCTCCAGGTCGAGGACAAGATTCGCAAACTTATCGAGTCCGTTCTGGCCCGAGGCCGCGTTACGGTCTACATTGAGTGGAAGAGCGCCGCGGACGAGGGCCCGGCGGTGAACATCCCCGCCGCGCGCGAACTCGTCAGGCAGCTCAGGCTGTTGGGCGAGGAGCTTTCCCTCCCAGGAGAGATCAACCTTTCCATCGTCACACGGTTTCCCCAGCTATTCGAGCAGGGCTCGGACCAGCCCGGAGCAGACGAGGTCTGGTCGTCCCTGGAGCCGGTGTTGTCCGAGGCTCTGGACGGGCTCGTCGCCATGCGCGACGCCGAGGGGGCGGAACTCAAGGCGGAACTGGAGGGACGGCTCGACGCCATCGAAGATATCGTAGCGACGCTGGTCGAGTCATCTCCTGGAGCGGCGGCCGTGGCGAAGGAACGCCTCACCGCGAGGATCACGGCGCTCCTGGACGGCTCCGTGCCGGTCGACGAGACGCGTCTGGCTCAGGAGGTCGCCGTCGCGGCGGAGCGCGCGGACTTCACCGAGGAGACCGTCAGGCTCGGCGCGCACGTAGCGCAGTCGCGCGAGTGCCTGAGCTCCGACGAACCCGTCGGCAAGCGGTTCAACTTCCTCGTGCAGGAGATGCTGAGAGAGGCGAACACCATCGGGTCGAAGGGCGGCGACATCGGCGTCACCGGACCGGTGCTGTCGCTCAAGGAAGAGATAGAGAAGCTCCGCGAGCAGGTCCAGAACGTGGAGTAGGGAGGCCGTGGGTTGAATCCTCTCCTGAACATCGGCTTCGGCAACGTGGTGGCGGCGGAACGCGTTGTGGCCATCATTACGCCGGGCTCGGCGCCGGTCAAGCGGCTCAAGGACCACGCGCGCGACACGGAGAAGCTCGTTGACGCGACGCAGGGCCGGAGAACCCGCGCCGTTATCGTCACTGACAGCGATCACGTCATTCTGTCCGCCGTCGCGGCCGAGACCATCACTTCGAGGCTCGAGGGTCGCGACGACAACCGGAACTCTAGCGACATCTAACAGCCACAGCCGCCGGAGGACGGATGAACCGCACGGCCTTTCCCATCGTTGTGTCCGGCCCCTCGGGCGTCGGCAAATCGACGATCGCGAGAAGGGTGCTCGAGGAGGATGCGGGCACGGCGTACTCGGTGTCCGTGACGACCCG
>JBDRTQ010000336.1:0-2241 GCA_043823885.1 Candidatus Eiseniibacteriota bacterium
ATAGGCGCGGTCCGGGAAGCCGTGAGAGCCGGGCGCGTTACTGAAGAGCGCATCGACCTGTCGCTGGAACGCATCGACGCGCTTCACAAGTGGCTCGGCGACTACAGGAAGGCGGACGACAACCGCGTGGAGTTCCCTCCCGAGATCGCCGGAGCCTTCGGTCACGACGCGTTGCCGAACTGTAACCGCCGTGTCGGCCTGAACAACGGCCACGAGGTCGTCGCCGAGCAGATTGCGAGGCGTGCAGTCACGCTCCTCCGCGACGAGGCGGGACTTGTCCCGCTCGACGCGGCGGCGCTGGCCGGCAAGCGCGTCGTGGCCTTCACGCTCAAGGACTCCGACCGCTCGATGAACCTCGTGTGGTTCCGCTCCAGGCTGGAAGGCACGCTGCCGGGGATCGAGGACGTGCTCGTGGACGAGCGCGCGGCGCCGGACGAACTCGACCGCCTGACGGCATCCGCCGCCTCGGCCGACGTGTCGATAGTCGCGGTCTTCGATGATGTCGTGGCGTGGAAGGGGAGGTCGGGACCCTCGGAGGAACTCCTGACGGCGGCCCGGCGGCTGATCGAAGCCGCGCCCAGAGCGATCGTGCTCGCGTTCACCGGGCCGGAGATTACGCTGGAGCTACCGGATGCGTCGACGCTCGTCTGCTGCTACGACGGTTCGGAACCGTCGCAGAACGCCGTGGTGGAAGCGCTCTTCGGGGAAGCCCCTCTGACCGGGCGCCTGCCGGTCGACGTTCCGCCGCTCTTCAGAGCGGGGTCCGGCCTGGATTGCTGAGGACGTGCGAGCGCCGTCATCAGCCTCCGATTATGGCAGGCAGGTCGACGTTCTCTCTCACGAGCTTCTCGAGAAGCACTATCTTGTCTTCCTCGTCCCGCTTCAGCAGGTACTGCGCGTCGTCGATCTGCTTGGCGACCTGATACGTGTCGTCGGGAACCAGCAGAAGCGGCACGCCTATCTGCGTGGCCTTCGCTATGATCGCGCTGGGCGGCGAGATGTTGTTCGTGAGCACGAGTCCTGCCGTGTCTCCCTCCAGAGCCGCGAGGATCATGTCGCTTCTGTCGCCGCTCGTGATGACGAGCTTCTTCGCTTTCCCGAAGCTCGGGTGCCTCCGGGCCTGATCGGCGGACATCGCTCCGACGAAGATGTTCCTGGCGACGGTGGACAGGCCGACCTCTCCAGCGATGACCTTGGCGAAGAGGATCTCCGACAGGAATCCCACCGAAGGGTGAGTCAGCTCCGCGTCGTAGGGGATGACTCCCAGCACCCGAACGCCGAGTCCGGCGATGGCCGGCGCGTAGGTCGTCTTGAAGTCGTCGACGTCGTACGCGCGGTTGACGATGATGCCGGCGAACGAGACGCCCTCGAGGTTGAGGTGGTTCTTCACGAACGTAACGTCGTCCAGGATGGTCCTCTCATCGCCCCTCATCACGATGACCAGCGCCGAGTCCGTGTGCTTCGCCAGCGAGATCGCGTCGAGATTGACCGAAATGCCGTATCCCAGGTCTCTCCCGGCCTCTATGAACACGATCTCCCTGTCCTTCTCGATGTGCTGCAAGAGCTCCCCGAGCTTCTCCCTCGTCCCCGCCTCGTCGTACATGAACCTGAGCTTGGAGTGGTCGAACCCGAGGCTGATGTCCTCCGGGTTCTCGCCCAGATTGAAGATGTTCGCGATGAGCGCAGAATCGTAATCCCAGAGACGCTTCTTTCTGTAGAGAAGGCGGTCGCCGAACGGCTTCATGTAGCCGAACGGCTTGCCCAGGGCTCGTCCCAGACCCACGATCACGCTGGTCTTGCCGGCCCCTTCCCGCATCGACGCGAATACCAGCCTACGCATTTGTCCCACCTCCGGCGTTCTCGGTAAGGAGGACGCGGATGTCAACGGCCTTCGCCCCCTGACCTTGTTCGTATGCCATGAGAGGATTCACCTCTATGTCGGAGATGCCGTCGCACCTCTGAATCACCGTTCCGAGCCTTATGATGGTATCGAGCACGCTCTCGATGTCCTTGCGCTCCTCACCGCGCACTCCGAGGAGCAGCGGGTACGCGCGTATCTCCTTCATCATTTCGATGGCCTCGGCCCTGCTGAACGGCACCGCACGGAACGTCACGTCCTTGAGCACCTCCACGTAGATCCCGCCCATGCCGAACATGATGGTGGGGCCGAAGGCCGGGTCCTTCCTGGCGCCCACGATGAGCTCGATTCCGGAAGGGGCCATCTCAGAGACCTGGATGCCC
>JBDRTQ010000337.1:0-2621 GCA_043823885.1 Candidatus Eiseniibacteriota bacterium
CACTCCGCGAGTGAATATCTGCTCGTGTCGTGACTCGGGGATGCCTTTTCCGGAATCCTCGACAACCAGCACGACCCATCTCGGCCCCACCTCAACGGAGACGCGCAGACTGCGGACGGGCGTGTCCTCCATGGCCGAGAGCGCGTTGCCCAGGAGGTTGTCCAGTACGAGGGTGATCTCGCTGGACGTGCCGAGCACGCGGGCGCTCTTGAGCGCTGCGGGGTTCGGAGTTTCGAGCTCGACCTCCAGTTTCTCGAATTCCGAGCGTCTCGAGCTCAGAGCTCTTCCCAGTTCGACCCCGAGCGATGACGAACGCTCTGCCTCGGCGGAAGACTTGATCCCTCTCAATGTCTCATCGAGGACAGGGAGGATCTCGTCGAGTCTTGATTCGAACGACGCGGCGTCGGAGTTGTTCGGTAGCGTCGCGGGCATGTTCTTGATGAGCGCTCGCAGCTTCTCGAGCGCCAGCGACAGGCCTCGCGCGTGAGCCGGCGCGATGCCGACTCGCTCCGAAAGCCTCGCGATCGTTGCGACACCGGGAATCCCGACATCACGGGCGTTGCTCACGGCGTCCCTGAACCTCTCCTGGAGTTGGGGGGTGAGGTCTCCCTCCTGGGAGCGGAACATCTCCGACTGCCTTCTCAGATGACGGAGCGTGGACGTGGCGGCCAGCTTGCCGTGTCCGGCCGTCGTGAGCGCGGTCAGGAGTTCCTCGACAGACTCGTCCCTGGTGTCCCGCGGAAGCAGCCACCGCCGGAGCGCGGCCAGCGCGGCTCTTCTGGACTGCGGAACGAGCGCGGCGACAGCGAGGATGACCAGCGCCGGCAGGACGACCCTCATCCATAGAGGAAGGGGCCTCTTCGTCAGGTGAAGACGGTGCGTCCTGTCGGCCGTCCTGACCAGAATCCCCCCGGTTGGCTCGCCCGAGACATCCAGATTGGTTGGACTGATGCAACGGGACGAGTTCATCGCCTCGCCCATCTGCACTACGGCGAGCGGACTGAGCTGTTCATTGAGCACTGCGACCGTACCTTTGCCGGTGCCCACGACCAGACTCCACGAGTCGAACACGGGATGGAAGACAGCCGTCGCGACCGACTCGACCGCGTCACGGCAGTTCAGCTGGCTCTCGACCTCGAGGGTGCCGACTTCCCATCTGATGCGCCGTAGCTCTCCGTCCGACGAGCCGACGAAGATGCGCTGTCCTTCGTCGCATCGCCCGGCCACTATCGCGTTCGCGGGACATCCCACCCTCAACGTGTCGAGCCGGGTCCCGTCGGCGCCGCTCCACACGGTCAGCTCCGGGCTCACCGCATCCAGCTCAGAGTGGTAGTTGAGGGCAGTCACGACCTCGATGCTTCCGTCCCCGTCCAGGTCCTCCGCAATAAGCTCGACATTGGACGAGTATCCGCCAAGCTGCCGCGACCAGAGCACCTGTCCGTCTGTATCGACTGCTATGACATAGGAGTGGCCGTCATTCCAGTCACCTGCCGACACACCGTTACCCGGCGACTCGAGCCCGAGCACGAGCTCAGCGCGGCCGTCCCCGTCTACATCGACCACGGCCGATGCGCCTGACGGAGTAGCTCCCGTCGGGAGGCGCCACCGGACCTCCCCGTTTTCCACGTCCCACAGCAACACCTCGCGCGGCTCCTTCGTTATCCCGGCGTTGACGGCGAGGGCCACGGCGTCAGCCGCGCCGTCTCCGTCAAGGTCGACCGACCCGATCAAGGACACGGTCGCGCCCCACTGGCCGTTAGGGAGGAGGCTGCCGGTGGTGTCGAGTTCGATCGAAGAGACATTGGAGAGAGTCGCCGTCGCGCCCTCCACGGCGACCTCAGACGCGAAGACGTTCACTCGCTCGGGGGTCGCGTGCCACCACCAGATGAGTTCGGGGACGCTGTCACCCGTGACTTCTGCGAAGCCGCAGACACCTCCGCTGCTCATGAGGTGCCTGGTCGCGAGGGCATAGAACTGGTCCCCGCGGATCCTCGCGGCCGACAGGAAGGAGGCGCCGCCGAAGGCCTCGTCGTATTTGACCTCCTCGTCCACGCCGTCGCCGTCAAGGTCAGCCACCACGACCGAGCCTTTGAAGTTGGCCGCACGAGTGGCGGCGACGAGGTCGTAGCGCAACTGCCCTGAGGACTCCGGCAATGCACTGTCACCGCCGTCGCAGCCGCAGGCGAGCGCACAGACGCCCGCTGCGAGGGCGAGAAGGGCGACAAGACGCTTCGGCCGGCCGGCTGCCAAGTGGTGGGGTTCTCGAAGCATGATTCCAGTATACTCCGTGTCGGGCGTCCAAACGAGAAGATAGGCGCGTATGGCATCAGAGCGAAGAATCCCCGGCTCTCCTGGGCGTCACCAGAACGCGCCAAGGGACGGTGCTCGGGGGCTGCGACGGCAACGTGGAGTGGAAGATCGATGAGGTGGGCGGCGTGCTCATGCCGATGCGGGTGGCCTGCAGCAGGAAGGGTGGCTCCAGCACCTTCTTTGGCGATCCGGTCGTACACAACGTAAGCATCGACCACACGTTTTTCTCTCTCGCCGAGTAGGTCCCGCCTGGCACTGCCTGAGGGCTCCGGTACGAGCCGCCCCCGATGGGGCGGCTTGCTCTTGCGCCC
>JBDRTQ010000338.1:0-5946 GCA_043823885.1 Candidatus Eiseniibacteriota bacterium
TCAAGGTCACGCCCATTTTCGCCGAGATCGACAGGTCGACTGCGCTGCAGCTCATCGAGGGCGCCGACCTCGTCCTCGACTGCCTGGACAACCCGGAGACGCGGGTCACGCTCAATCGCGCGGCCATCGCGGCGGGGATCCCGATGGTCTACGCCGCCGTGGCGGAGTACACGGGCTATCTCTCTTTCCTGAACCCGCCGGCAACGCCGTGCCTGGAGTGCTTCGTAGGCGGCACGCGCCCCGCGGTCGATCCTCCCGTGCCCGGCTGCACCTCAGGAACACTGGGCGCGCTCGAGGCAATGGAAGCTCTCAAGTTCCTGACCGGCACGGGCCAGACCCTGGCGGGGAAGCTGCTCGTCATTGAGGGCGCCGTCCCCAGCTTCGACGTGATCGAGATAGAGAGAGACCCCGGCTGTCCGGCCTGCCGGGGCCTGTGAGCACACGGTCTGCTGCGTCGCCATCTGAGGCAGGCCTATCGTTTAACAACCATCCAGCACACGAGCCGGACCTCATCCTCACGGATGATGGGGAGCGGATCGGGAACCCGGAACGGCATCATGCCTCGTTCCTGAACCGTGTCGCGGATACGTGTCGTGAGTGCGTCCGGATCCGCGGACTCCGGGTCGAAGATACCGCCGAAAGCCCGCCGCGTACGCATGTCCCACGGTGCCTCGAGCGTCTCGATGAGTACGTCCCGCTCCCCCTGCGATAGATCAGCCGGGTGGCGCCGGACGTGATCAGCCATCCTGCGGAAGAGCCGCTCGACCTTGGGCATCAGGTTCACCGGGTCCGTGAACCACTGCCAATCCTCAAGAATGTCGCGCCGAGCAACGCTCCAGGCCTCATATGCGTCCGCATGGTCGGACTCATCCAGATCTCTCGGCGTCAGCTCCTCACAGTGGATGAGCTTGAGACACGTCAGGGTGTCACCGACGACAACGGGCTCATCGGACGCTGACACTCCGACGCCCCCAGCAGATGCACCGCATGACCCGTCGCCGCTCTCGAAGGCTTCGCCCTGTCGCTCGTACTCCTCCATCGTCGCGCCGCGCCGGACGAACCGCAGGAACACCCTCTCCCCGACGCGTGCGCAGAAAAAGATACCGTCGCGTCGCCCCCCAGCGAAGCCCGACCCAGCGCTAGCCGGGAGCCGCTTGATCTCGTCTTCCAGAATCCCCATCGCCTTGCGGAGTTCCTGGCGGTACTCCTCTCCGGAGAGCGCCGCCGGGTCCATCCCGCTCGTCTCGAACAGCCGCGCGTCTTCCTGCTTGAGAGCTTCGATCTCCGCTCTCGTCTCGCTGAAGACCCGATCGCTCACGGCACCGCCGGGCACGACTTCGCTTTCCACCCCGATCGTGGCAGCCGCCTGCGCCAGCTTCCGACGAATCCGTTCCTCGAGTGCGAGCAGCGCCTCCAGTTCCTGCGTCGGGAAGAAACACCGTATGTAGACATCCTCGTGGGGACTGCCGATCCTGTCGATGCGCCCATGCCGCTGCACGAGCCGCATCGGGTTCCACGGAAGATCGAAGTTGATCACATTGCGACACTGCTGCAGGTTCATCCCCTCAGCGAGCACGTCTGTGGAGAGCATGATGTCGAACGTGTCCTCCGTGGCCGGCGGCGCCTCTGATGACACCGGGACGAATCCGAACACCGCCTTCTCCCTGCTGACGCCACCTCGTCCATCGGTCCCGCTCACTGAGACCATGCGCCCCCGGTAGCTCGCCAGAGCGGGGTTTCTCTCCAGCGCGGCCCGCAGGTAATCCTCTACCCAGTTCAGGGTGTCCTCGTAGTAGGAGAAGAGGATCACCTTTCGCTTCTCGCGGAAGTCCTCGTCTCCATAGGACTCCTTCTCCGCCTGTTGCACTATCCTCTCGAGTTCCTCCTCGAGCCGCCTGAGCTTGGGATCATCATCGTGCTCCAGATCGGCAACACGGGCATGGAACCGCTCGAGCACCGCCCTGTCGGTCTCGATTGCTTCGCGGAGGGACTGCACATCGTATTCGCCTGCGGGTTCCGACTCGCCCTCCGCCAGAATCCTGTCGAGCTCGTCATCACTGTCGCCGAGACTCCACTCGTCGAGGTCCCTCATCAGTGCCACATACCCGCGGTCGAGCGCCGCTAGAAACTTCTCGTGCGAGTCGAGCATCCTTCTGAGTGTCTCCCGAAACGCGAAGACGGAGGACTCGAAACGCTTGAGGAGCCCGGAACGAATGAGGCCCACGAGCGCCATCTCGTTGACCGCGACATCCCTTGTCCGGTGAAAGCGGGTCGGGTTGTAGCGTGCCATCGTCAGGCCGGGTTCCCCGTCTCCTCGGGGCGCCAGGGCTTCCACGAACTCGTCGAAGAAGACGGTCAGGCGCTCACTGAGCTCGTAGTTCACGGCCGAGACGTGCGGCTTCGGGAAACGAATGGTAACCTCAGAACCGTCCTTGAGCTTGATGCGTTCGCCGGGGTAGAACTTCTTCACGAAATGCCGCGTCCGACGCACTGTGATCTCATCAATCACATCGAAGAGCGCGTCCGGACTGAGATCGTACGGGTCGATCGCCGACACATCCTTGAACTTCTCCCGGAGCGACGGAATCCCCAGATGGGCGAACACGCCGTCGTGCCCCAGGAAGTATCGGAAGAGGGTGTAGAGGTCCCACAGCGAGTTGTTCACGGGCGTCGCGGAGAGAAGAATCAGCTTCTTCCGTGGCTTCCCCTGAAGCAGTCTTCTGAGTGCGCGTGACCGCTGCGTGTCATCGTTGCGGAAGGCCTGGGCCTCATCGATCACGATGAGATCGTATTCCCTGGCTCTCATGCCCAGGTGGTCACCGTCTCCCTCCCCGACCTGACGATCGGCGGCGAGTTGCTCATAGGAGATATTCCTGACACCAAGCTGATGGGTCTCATTGAAGCGCCGCCACATCCCGTCGCGGAGCGCGGCAGGCGAGATGAGGAGCACCCGCCGGTTGTCTTCCTCGATGGCGTGACGAATGATCTCCCCGGCGATGAACGACTTCCCCAATCCGACGCCATCGGCAACCAGCACACCACCGTAGTTGTCCAGCACTCGCTGCGCGCGGTCCAGCCCGTCCCGCTGGAACGTCGTGAGCCGGATCCGCCCGGACGCCGACATCTCCGCCGTGAGTTCATCCCCGTAGCGCTCCCAGAGCACGCGCATGTATATGATGTAGGGATCGTGCTCGGCGAATCGGGCTTCGTAGACCCCTGCCAGATCATACGGCTCCGCGTCCTCCCAGAGCTGCTCGAACCACTCCGCGACCTTCCCAACCTGTCCCGGCTGGTAGCCGCCGAGGTTCAGCTCGAGGTTCCGCGTGAGCCCTGCTGCCGTGAGGTTCGACGAGCCGGCGAAGATGCCTTGGCGGTCACCAAAGAGGTACGCCTTGCCGTGAAGGAAGCCGCCCGTGTAGCGGCGCACCTCCACCGGTGCGTCCTCAAGAAACGCGAGGAGTTCTCTGACCGCGCGGTCGGTCGTCGGCAGGAACGGGATAAGGTCCCGGTCCTCGACCATCGCTGATTCCGTCTCGCCAAGTGCCCTCTTCAGAAGCCCCCGCTCCCAGTCCACTCCTCTCGGGTCTCCGGGCTGTCGCCTGGTGTGGAGAAGCGAGACTGTCGGCTCAGCACCGAGGAGCAGCCGGATGCCACGGCATCCCGCAAACCCGGGCATGATGCGGAGGAATCCCTCCGGGTTGAAATACCCGGTAGCAATGGCGATGACAGGCGGCTCCTTGCGCGTCGCCTTGAGGTGCTCAAGGTACCCAACAATCGCCTCGTCCATCCGCTGCTCGCGATTGTCGATGAACTCGGGTGGCGTGTAGGCCGTCACTGTCACACCTCTCGCGCGTGGGCGGCGCCCAGTTGTTCCCACTGATGCAGATTGCAGAACGTGAGTTCGAGACCATCTACATTCCGGGTGTAGGCATCGCCGAGCTGCGGGCTGATGATGCAGTTCTTCCCCTCAGGGTAGTTGCCGCGGAAGGCTTTGAGTCCGCGAACCGAGAGCCTGTCTGCGTTCCACTTGCACTCGACGGCGCAGCACGATCCGCCCGCGCCCGGGATGACGAAATCCACCTCCCGCTGCTGCTTGTCACGCCAGTAGAAGATGTCCCTGTGGCCGCGGTGTGCCAGCAGTGTCTCGAGCACAACATGCTCCCAGAGAACACCGCAGTCCTGTTCGCGGAGCTTCTCCCAACCGCGGAAGTGGCTCACGAATCCGGTGTCAAACCCGTAGGCCTTCGGTCGGCGCAGGAACTCCTGCCGTCCTCCGGCGTGATACGGCCGCACCGGGAGCGCAACGTGCGTAACCTCGAGGATATCGAGGTAGCTCGCGACAGTGGGCCGGCTCAGGCCGCAGTGCTTCGCCACGTTCCCCTTCTCGAGCAGGCCGCCGCTCTGCCGGAGAAGGCTCTCAACAAGGCGGAGGAACCCCTGTCGCTTCCCCACATTGAAGAGCTCCTCGATGTCCCTCGCATAGAACGAATCGAGCCACTCGGTGAAGAACTCCGGGTCCTTCTCGTCGGCGAGCAACGGCTCAGGGAGGCCGCCGTGCAGCAGCCGCCTCCTGATGTCCCGGATCCCGAACGCATCCCACTCCCGTGCAAGAACCGGCAGCAGGTGGATATCCCTCTTGCGTCCGGTCAGACTGTCGCGGAACTTCTGCGTTGCCGCCAGCGTGGACGAGCCCGTGGCGAGGATTCTGAGATGGGGAAACTCGTCCGCACCGATCTTGAGTATCCGGCTCGGATCGGGAAGCCGGTGAATCTCATCGAAGACGACCACGCGCGTGGACACCGAAGCGTAGAAACGCTCCGGGTCATCGAGCAGCCGCACGGTACTCGGGAGATCGCAGTTCAGGAAGTGCGCGTCCGGGACGGCATGGGCAAGCGTCGTCTTCCCCACCCGGCGAACTCCGGTGAGCCACACGATGGGCGCCTTTTCCCAGGCCAGGCGGATTCTGTCCGTCCAATAGTCACGTCGGATCATGGAGACCAGTTTTACATTTGGGGTGACTGAACGTAAAGACCTTTTTACGACTCGCCGTCACTAATAAGTGCGCCTGGTTGGTCGGTGAGTCCGGCCTCAGGAACGACCCGGATGGCCGCCTACCTCTTCTTCTTCCAGTCCCGGAAATGCTCGAGCGTCGCCCTGAGCTGCTCCTCATAGTCCCAGCCCTCGTGGAACGTCTCGAAGATGTGCCTCAGCTGGCGTTGGTTGAGACCGTAGAGGTGGGCCGCGACGGCATCGAGCTCGCGGATCATGTCGGCCTTCTCGTCGTCAGGGAGCGGTCCGCAGTCCACACCGACTGCCGCCGCCCACTCTGCGAAGCGCTCGTCGGGAGCGGCCAGACGGCCGGCGAGGGAGATCAGGCGCGTACGGAGGGGGGAGTCGGAGGGCGGTCGTGGGACTGGGAATGGGTTGAGGACATGGAACTTGAGGCCAGTCTCAACCATCCTCCGAGCATACCAGTCCATTGGAATGCTGCACAGAACACCCAACAGTGCCGCTTCATCTCGAATTGAGCCCCTAGGCCAGATGAGGACGGGGGCCTTCTCTACGCAGATGGTCTGCGGTGGTATCAGAGCACAGCGTACGGTCCTCGTGTCCGTAGCGCGTCCCACATCTCGGAAGGCAATCCTAGGGTGAAGGCACGGCAGGGTAGCTTCGTCATCGACCCACGCAGGATTGCATTCGTGAAACACCGAACTCCGCGTACCGATGCCACTTCGTCGTTTCCCCTGGTAGTGAGAGACTGCCTCCTTCGAGTCGATCCATGCGTATTCCTTGCCGGTCCACGGGGACCACAGATCAAATGACCTTCCCGTGAGTACGGGCCAGTATCCTTCGGGACACCCGTCGCCGAAACACATCTTCCCCTTGTATGCGGTCTCGAATTCCCTGTACGGTCTCGCTCGCCAAGATCCCTCGATCACAGCATCG
>JBDRTQ010000339.1:0-2791 GCA_043823885.1 Candidatus Eiseniibacteriota bacterium
CTCAGAAGGATTACGGCATCCTCGCCGAGTTTCTGGAGCTTATAAAGACCGGCTTCGACGGCAAGCTCCATGAGGTTAATTTCGTAAGCGCCTCTGAGGCGGCGCGCAAGGCCATCAATTCTTGGGTGGAGGAAAAGACCAACGAGAAGATCAAGGACCTCATCCCCCCGGACGGCGTGGACCCGGCCACCACTCTCGTGCTGACCAACGCCGTCTACTTCAAGGGCCAGTGGATGTCCCGGTTCGACGAAGAGAGAACCAGCGATGCCACCTTCCACGGGACTCACGCCGACGCGACCGTCCCGATGATGTACCAGAAGGGGAACTTCCGTTACATGGAGACCGAGGACGTGCAGGTGCTCGAGATGCCCTACCGCGGGGAAGAGATCTCGATGCTGGTCGTCCTGCCCAGGCCCGAGAGCCTCGTCAACCTCAGGGTCATCGAGAGTCGCCTGACGGCGCAGGTGCTCTCCGGCTGGTTGGGACAGATCAGGGAGAAGGAACTCAAGGTCTACTTCCCGAGGTTCGAGATGACCTGGGGCACCGAGGACATCTCCGGCCACCTGGCCGCCCTGGGAATGAAGGACGCGTTCAGTTCCAGAGCGGACTTCTCCGGCATGTCCGACCTCGGCGACCTCTTCATCGGTCCGGTCTTCCACAAGGCCTTCGTCGCCGTGAACGAGGAGGGCACCGAGGCCGCCGCCGCGACGGCCGTCGTCATGAAGCGCCTCGCGATCGAGCAGGAGACCGTGTTCAGGGCAGACCATCCGTTCCTGTTCGTCATACGCGACAACGCCACCGGCAGTGTCCTGTTCATGGGACGTGTCGCCGACCTCGGCTAGCGGAAAGCCGCGGTGTTCGCGACCGCACAACCAACAAGCAGCGGGGAGCACGACCGGATGGCTCGAGAGCGTTCCCGGGTGAGCAGATTCAGGCGGCGGATCACGCGCTCAGACGCGTTCGTGGGGCTTCTCACGTTCGTGGCGAGCGCTCTCATCCGCGCGTACGCGCGGACCCTGCGGATCGAGAAGGACATCCACCCCGAAGCGGCCGCGCTCGACTACAAGAAGGTGCTCTACGCGTTCTGGCACGGCCGCCAGTTCCTGCTGGCCCCGTCCTTCCGTCACCGGAACGTGGCCGTAATGACCTCTCTCTCCTGGGCGGGGGGGATTCAGGCCGGCATCATGACCAGGCTGGGCTACCCCGTCGTCAGGGGCTCGAGCAAGCGCCGGTCGGTCCAGGCGCTGGCAGACATGAAGCGGGTCCTGGAGTCGGGGTGCTCCGCGGCGTTTGCGGTCGACGGCCCCAGCGGCCCCGCGAACAGGTCGAAGCCGGGGATACTCTACCTGGCGCGCAAGCTCGGCTATCCGATAGTGCCGGTCGCCACGACCTCGCGCCCGTCGTGGAGGATCAAGCGCACGTGGTGCCTCTACATGATGCCGTCGCCGTTCTCGCGGGGTCTCGTGGTGATGGGCAGACCCCTGGCCGCGGCCGCCGTCGGCACGCTCGAGGCGGAAGAACTGGACAGGATACTCACGGAGTTGACAAGAGCAGCGGACGAGCGGATCGGGCTTCGGACGGACGCGGAGCACGGCACGCGGGCCTGACCGCCGCGCGAATCGTCGCAGGGACGCGGGCATGACCGCGCCGGGACCCATCGCAGGGGGACAGCATGGCCGACAAGATCGTCAGGACGGACGACGAGTGGAAGAGGCTCCTGACGGAGGAGCAGTACAGAGTTCTCCGCGAGAAGGGAACGGAATCGCCGAGCTCGGGGAAGTACTACCAGTTCAGTGCGCCCGGCGTGTTCCTGTGCTCCGCGTGCGGCAACGAGCTCTTCAGCTCGAAGGCCAAGTTCGAATCAGGGACCGGGTGGCCGAGCTTCTGGGCGGCGGTGTCTCGCGACAGTCTCTCGACTGCGCCGGACAATTCCTCTGACAGGGAACGGACGGAGGTCCTGTGCGGGAGGTGCGGCGGGCATCTGGGCCACGTGTTTGCGGACGGGCCCGACCCGACGGGCATGCGCTACTGCATCAACTCGGTGTCTCTGGAGTTCAAGGCAGAGGAGTAGAGGTCAGGGCGCGGCGCACGCGTCGAAGTGCTCCGCCGGACGACTCTCCGACGGCGTCCCCGCTAGCCGTCGGGCAGCTTCGGCCTCACGATGACGACCTTCTCTCGCGCTACGACGGCCAGACCAGGCTTGCCGCCGCGCGCCTTTCGTACATGCCGCTTCTCGGTGTAGCAGACGGATACCTTCGAGGACTTGCCGGCCTTGCTGTGAAACGCCGCGATGGCGGCGGCTTCGAGAATGGCCTGCTTGTCGGGCTCGGCCTTGTGCCCGGATTTCCTGAGCACGACGTGCGAGCCGGCCACCTGCCTGGCGTGGAACCACAGGTCGTCGGACCTCGCCATCTTGTGGGTCAGTAAGTCGTTGTCGTTGTTCGACTTCCCGACCAGGACCTCCCATCCGCCCGATATCCGGTACGTGCGGAACCGGACACGCTCCTTCGGCGCCTTCCCGTCAGCGCCCTTCGGCGGGGCCTGCAGAAAACGGTCCTCGATGGCGACGATCTCGTCGGCCGACGCGCCGGCAAGGCGGTCGGCCGCCTTGCGGAACCCCGCGGCCTTCTCCTCGAGCTCTCCCATGCGCGCGGGCGCTCGTTCGCCTCTTCGCTCCGCCTTGCGCGCGCGCCGGAAGAGAGCCTCCGCGTTCTGCTGCGGTCCGAGCTTTGGATCCAGCTCGATCACGACGGGCGTCGAGCCGTCGTAGTCAGTGAGTGTGTGACTCTTC
>JBDRTQ010000340.1:0-2616 GCA_043823885.1 Candidatus Eiseniibacteriota bacterium
TGCGGGATCCACCAGGGCCCATTGTTGAGGATCCCGATAGACGTCGGCGTGAGAAGATCAAGGTCAAGCTCGCCGACGGCAAGGAACGCACCATCCAGCACATGATGGCCACGTCCTACTGGAGCCCGGACGGCAAGCCCATGTCCGCGTCTCAGTTCGTAGAGCGGCTTTTCGGCGAACTGCCGGAGCTCTTCAAGGATGAGGACGAGCTACGGAAGATCTGGAGCAGACCCGACACGCGCCGCAAGCTGCTCGATGGCCTGGTCGAAAGAGGCTACGGCGAGGCCCAGCTCGACGAACTGAGTAGAATGATCGATGCGGAGAAGAGCGACCTCTACGATGTTCTGGCCTACATCGCCTTCGCCCGACCGACGATCACGCGCGAGGAACGAGTGAGTACGCACAAGCGCCAGATATTCGAAGACTATGGAGACAAGCAGCGGGAGTTCCTGGACTTCGTTCTCGAGCAGTACGTCAAACAAGGTGTGGGCGAGCTCGACCAGGAGAAGCTCCCCCACCTTCTTGAGCTGAAGTACCACGCCGTCGCTGACGCAGTTGCCGTACTTGGGAACGTGACCAATGTGCGCGAGATGTTTGTGGGGTTCCAGGAGCACCTGTATGCACGGGCGGAGGCGGAGTAGAACATAGCGTAGCTAGACCCCGCCGCCCTCGCGCGGCACAGTACGGAGGTGAGGGTGAGGCGGCTTGACGATGGCACGCTGGAGACGCTTGCGGAGTTGATCTGCGGCGACGGCCCGGAAGCTCCGGTCTACAGAAAGGGCTACGAGCTGACCTCCTTCTTCGCGCGGGCAGGACTCGAGCGATACAAACACGACGGGTCCACTCGGAAGTGGTGGACACTCGAGACGCTGCAGAGCTGCTGGCCCGATGAGACAGAAAAGGTCATCATCCGGTTGGCGCACCCCAAGGAGTACCGTGGGGACCCCGCTCGCGTACGGAAGGCCATCGCTGCACTCAATAGGGTTCTCGCGATAGAGGGCTACCAGGTAGAGCTACTCGGCGTAGAGCCTCGGCTCGTCGAAGTCGATGCCGCTCTTGCCAACGAGGTACCCGCAGAGGATCTGAAACCGCTGCCTCCTCCTGACTTCCACCGCCTTCGGTTGATGCCCGGGCTTGCGGACATACTAGCGCACAGGTGGGACGAGTCGGATAGGTGCGTGTCTGCAGATGCTCATCTGGCGGGCGTCATTGTCATGGGGAGCTTGCTGGAGGGGTTGCTCCTCGCAGTCGTCTCCAAGCACCCCGAGCAGTCCAATAGGTCTGGAGTAGCTCCCAAGGACCGGAAGACTGGCAAGGTGAAGCCCTTCGAGGATTGGACCTTGAGCGAGCTGATCAACGTCGCCCACGCGGAGAAGTGGGTCGACCTAGATGTCAAGAGGTTCTCACACGCGCTGCGCGAGTTCCGGAACCTCGTCCATCCATCCGAACAGCTCAGACTGGATGTACATCCGGACAAGGACACGTGCAGCATCTCTTGGCTCGTAGTCCAGGCAGCCGTGAACGACCTCGCCGCAGCCCTAGCGGCGGCGGGACCCTAACTGGCGTTCGCAGCCGACGAGCTTGGCTGATAGGCGGACGTTGTGCGACCTGACTTGAACGTGTAGCTAGGTGACTGAGATGCACACCTGGGACGTGCTGACGCGCGGGATTGTCAGAAGCTCATGGTGAACTGGTTCATGTAGCCGTTGTACACGAGAACTGCGTGTGACAGCACATCGCGTCCTATCAGACACTCGATCTGCTGCCCCTGCATCGGAGCCTCGATCGCCGGCACCTCCGCGAAGACATTGTTGGGAAATATCAAGCGCACGATGTACTGCTTGCAGGCGACATTCGCTGAGGATGGCGTGCAGATGTTGACGATGCCGATCGGCTGGAGGCCCAGTTGGCTCACGACTGATGGCTGAATCACGCTGCCCGTCGTACCTGTATCGATGAGTCCCTTGGCCGGCACGGGGGCAGGTATCGCTGTATTGGCCTTCTTCAAGGCCTCTTCAACCGGACTGCCAACAGCCACGCGGATATCTACGAGAGGTCCCAGCGCCTTGAGGTCAGGCAGCTGCATCGTGAAGGAGGGCGCGCTATACTCCCAAGAGGCTGGAAACGAGGCTCAGAGGCACATCGACCTTCGTGATCTGTTTGACCAGGAACGGCACGTTGCCAAGCTCGCGGTACCCAGTGGCGATGGCGTCCATCTGGGTGTCGAAAGTCCCGAGGAGGTCGTCGTCGTGGATGACAACGAACTGCCCTTCGTGGGACACCAACAGCTCCGCGTGGTTGGCGTCGTACGCCTTGAGTTCCTTCGAGAGGATCTCTGACATGGCACCAGTCTCCTGCAGGGAAAAGCTCCTTACGCTACTATGATGGCACGAGAAGCTGGTGTTGTCAAGTGTGATGACTGGCGCTTATCTGGCACGTACCGTAGACGAATCAGACCCTCACCCCGCCCACCTCGACATCTCGACGGTGTCGGTCGGCTCGAAGATCCCGTCCGCAACGGGCAGGCGTACCATCCGAATGCCGGCACGCACGATGTTGAAGCCGTTGTCCCTGAGGAGGCCGAGAGCCTTCTGGTGTCGGGCGTTGAGTCCGACC
>JBDRTQ010000341.1:0-2495 GCA_043823885.1 Candidatus Eiseniibacteriota bacterium
TCCACCGTCTGGTGAAGGAGGTCCGTGTCCATGATCGTCGAACCATTGAGGTCTGGTACAGGTTACCGAACCGTCAAGTGTTCGAATCCTGGCACAAATGGCTCCTCGGGTAGGACTCGAACCTACAACCCTCCGGTTAACAGCCGGATGCTCTACCATTGAGCTACCGAGGAGAATAGCGAATTGTGTTCAAGAGGGCGCGGCCCGGAACCGCATGCCCGGAATCCCGCGCCCGTTCAAGCACAGATTCTAGCAACGAGCGTGCCCGCTGTCAAACCGAATCGGCGCCCGGCGTGGCAGGCCTCGCCTCTACATCCCCCACCCGCGCCTCTCCCTGGACCACAAGCTCCGCAACGCTGACGACGGCCACGTCCATGTCCGCCTGAGTCAGCATGTCGGCCAGCTGCATCACACACGCCTGGCACTCCGTTGCTACGATGTCGACCTTGGCGTCGCGGATCGCACTGACCTTTCGGAACCCTATGGCCTTCGAGAGCTCGTAGTGCGAGAGCGAGAACGAGCCGCCCGCACCACAACAGCGGTCGGCGTCCCTCATCTCGACGAACTCGATCCAGGGGATTGACCGGAGGAGCGCTCTCGGGTCCTCGCTGATGCCCTGACCGCGCACGAGATGGCACGGGTCGTGATAGGTCACGCGGACCTTTCGCCTCGCGCTTCCCGCGGTGTCCTGCGTGCCGTCGGCACCCGAGGCTCCGGGCGGCGGCGCGCCATCGCGCTCGGCGCCCGGCGTCGGTGACACCGCAGGCGCCCCTCTCAGCACCAGGAACTCCGTCAGATCGAAGACGGGCAGCCCCACTCCCCCCTCGAACCCGAGGAGCTCCTCGTACTCCCGCTTGAGGGTGAGCCCGCACGATGCGCACGCGGTCACGACCGCGTCCGCGCCGCACGCCCGCAGCGTCGCGATGTTGCGAGAGGCCATCTCCCTCGCGGTCACAAAGTCGCCGGCATTGAAAACTGGCGTCCCGCAGCAGCCCTGCGACCTTGGGACGACGACTTCCACACCCGCGCGCGTCAGGGCAACGACCGCGGCGTGAGCGCTCTCCGGATAGATGAGATTCGCGGCGCACCCCACGAAGTATGCGACGCGAGGGGCCTCGCGGGCGACTCGACGGCGGTCGGCGTCGGCACCGTCTCCGGAGCGCGCGGGTGTCGAACCGTCGCTCCCGGCGGAGGGCGCGCGACCGGCGGCCGGCACGAGATCCGGCACCGACTTGAGGAAGCTCTTCGCAGCGAATACCGGGAACACGCGGTTTCTGTCCATGCCGACGGCAGGCAGGAGCAACCTGAACGGGCTGTTCCTGGGAAGCCCCCTCAGCACGAACCGCTGGAAGAAGGACGCCATTCTGCCCACCGGCGGCAGAAGCCTCCCGCGGCGCAGCAACCGCCGGAACACGAACCGCTTGACGAACGGAAGCCGGCCCGCGTCCACGAGCGCGCTTCGCGCCGCAAGCGTCAGGTCGTCGACACGCACGTCGTTCGGACAGGCCTCGACGCACGCCTTGCAGTTGAGACAGAGCTGGATCCGCTGGTCGAAGATGCGGGTGAGGTCGAGTTCCCCGTCGAGCACGGCCAGCATGAGCGCGACCTTGCCGCGAGCCACGGAGTCCTCGCGTCCGACCTCCGCAAAGATCGGGCAGACCGACCTGCACGTGCCGCAGCTCGTGCACTTCTCGGCGACGTCCCTTCGGAGGTTGAGTTCCGTGCCGGACACTCTCACGACGTGGCTCCTGTCAGACTGTGGCGTCTGTCCGCATCAGCGTTCCAACGTCCGGAAACACTCCGGTCGGATCGAGTTCGCGTTTGAGGCGCTCCAGGATCAGCAACGCGCCGCCGATGGCCGCGTCAGCACCACCGATGCCGGCGCGCCCCGGGACCGCCCCGCCCCCCATCCCGGCGAAGTCCCGGCGGTAGCGCTCGAGAACGGACTCGCGATTGGCCACGGCCTCGAGCCGCAGCGTCAGCGACGTGATGACACCCAGCGTGCCGCGCGAACCGACCATGAGCTGCTTGAGATCGTATCCGGTCACCGACTTCACCGTCCTCGCGCCGGCGTGAAGGAGAGAACCGTCGGCCAGCACCGCGTCCAGCGCGAGCAGGTACCGACGGGTAAGATTACCCTCCATCGTCCATCCGCCCGGCAGGCGCGCGATGACGTCACCGACCATGTCGCCCGGATCGCAGGCAGCGGCAGGGGGCCAGCACAGGCCGTCGGCGGCGACGCGCGTTTCGAGCGCGCCGACGCTTACGCCCGCGCCTACAACGGCCATGAGGTCCGCGGGAACGACCTCATCGACGCGGTCGAGCCGCTCCGGAGACACGTAGAGCGCTGAACGCGGCGCTGAGGCGCGAGACGCCGCGGCCACGGCGGGCCCGGCCCAGTGAGGCGCGACGACCCAGCCCTCGTCCCGGGCCAGATTGACGACCGCGGCTGCCTCCTGCGCGGTGGCGGGCAGAGCTGTCGCCCTGCCCGTCGC
>JBDRTQ010000342.1:0-2648 GCA_043823885.1 Candidatus Eiseniibacteriota bacterium
TCCCGGGCGTGGTGAAGGTCGCCACCGGCGCCGACTTCCCGTTCCGGTTCGGTCTCTACATGAAGGACAGGTTCATCTTCGCGCAGGACCGCGTCCGGTTCGTGGGGGAGCAGGTCGCCGCCGTCGTGGCGCGCGACCCGAAGACCGCCAAGCGCGCGGCGAAGCTTGTCAGGGTCGAGTACGAGGAACTGACGCCCATCTTCGACCCGCTCGAGGCGGCCTCGGGCGCGGCGTGCCTTCTTCACCCTGACATGTGCGAGTGCGAGCGCGTGCCGTGGTTCTTCCCCGAGAGCAACACCAACATCGCGCACTGCCGTAAGACCAGGAAGGGCGACGTCGAGGCCGGGTTCGCCGAGGCCGACGAGATCCTCGAGGACACCTACACCGTTCCGCGCTACGCCCACTGCGCCATCGAACCTCACGTCATCGTCGGGCAGCAGGACCATTCCGGCAGACTGACGCTCTGGTCGTCCTCGCAGTCGCCGCACACGCAGCGCCACCTGTTCACGGAGGCGCTGTCGCCGCTCGGGTTCACCCATCAGGACGTGCGCGTCATCACGCCGTACGTCGGCGGAGGGTTCGGCGGAAAGGCCGGCGTCACGATGGAGATCATCGGCGCCGCGCTTGCGACGGCCGTCAAGGGACATCCAGTCAAGCTGCGCTGGACGCGCGAGCAGGAGTTCTACAACACGTATCAGCGCCAGGGCGTCGTCGCGAAGCTCAAGATCGGCGTCAAGAGAGACGTGACCATCACGGCGCTCGAGCACTCCATCTACTTCGACGCGGGCGCATACGTCGAGTACGGCGCCAACGTGGTCAACGCGGTCGGACTCTCGGCGACCGGCGCCTACCGCATCCCGAACGTCAAGATAGACTCCTACTGCATCTACACGAACCTGCCGCCGGGCGGGCCCTACCGCGGGTTCGGCTACTCCGAGTTCCACTTCGGGCTCGAGTCCCACATCACGAGGCTTGCGAAACGCATCGGCATCGACCCGGTCGAGATGAGGCGGAAGAACGCGATCGTCGAAGGCGACACGCTCGCCTACGGAGCGAAGATGAACCCCTCCGGGCTCATCGAGGCCATCGACAAGGCCGCAGCGGCCGTCGAGTGGGGTACGCCCGAGAAGTCGGACGACCCCACGAAGGTCATCGGCAAGGGCTTCTCGCTCATGTGGAAGGCGCCCGCGATGCCGCCCAACGCCAGCTCGTCCGCGTTCCTCAAGTTCAACGAGGACGGGAGCCTCAACATCAGCGTGTCCGGGATGGAGATCGGGCAGGGGTACCTGACGGTCATGGCGCAGATAGCCGCCGAGGTGCTGGCGGTGCCCGTCTCGAAGATACGCGTCGAGACGCCCGACACCGACCGCAACCCCTACGAGTGGCAGAACGTGGGCTCCCACGTCACGTGGGGATGCGGCAACGCCGTCAAGGCGGCGGCGGAAGAGGCGCGGGACAAGATCTTCGACGTGGTGAACCGCGCCCTGGGTCATCCCCGTGAATCACTCTACCTCGAGGACGAGAAGGTGAAGAGCACCGCGGCCCCCGACTTCGAGCTTCCTCTCAGGGACTTCGTCATCGCGGGCATCATGACGGGGGACGGCACGTTCCGCGGTGGGCCGATTCTCGGGAGCGGCATGTTCATGCCGGAGTTCACCTCGGCGCTGTCCGACCCTGAGACGAGCCAGGGCGGACACCCGAATGTCCACTACACCGTGGGCGCCGCCGGCGTCGTGCTCGAGATAGACAGAGAGACCGGGAAGATGCGCGTGCTCAAAGCCGCGCTCGCGGTCGACGTCGGCCAGGCCATCAACCCGAATCTCGTCGAGAGCCAGATCACGGGCGGGCTGCTCCAGGGCCTCGCGACGGTCCTCTACGAGGACATGCGGTTCGACGAGAAGGGGAAGCTCTTGAACCCGAACTTCACCGACTACAAGATACCAACCTCGCTCGACGTGCCCGACGAGATGATCCCTATCATCATCGAGGTGCCGCAGCCGGACGGGCCGTTCGGCGCGCGCGGAGTGGGGGAGCACACGATGATCCCGGCGGCGCCGATGATCGCGAACGCTGTCGAGGACGCGCTGGGCATTCGCATCACGTCGATGCCCATCACCGCCGAGAAGGTGGCGATGGCGGTGCTCGAGAAGGAGAGGACGTTCCAGGCCGGTTCCCCCTGAAGAGCGGCGGCGCCCCCGATTAGCCTGTCAGTGTCTTCTTTGCCCCAGGCGCATCAACTTGCGTGTCTGCAGTGGCCGAGTCTCATTCAGTTCTTGCAACTTCCCATCACATGTGCGAATCTGTCATCTGCGGTGGTCGCGAGAGTGACCACCGAAGCTACAGTTCAGGTGATAGCCCCGAAACGACCGTAACTGGACGGACCCGTGAGATCACCGCTCCAGCCTATAACGGACCGCGTCATCACTGCGTGGTGCATGTACGATTGGGCGAACTCGCCCTTCGCGACGACCCTGATGTCGGCGCTCTTCCCACCGTTCTACCGGTCGCTCGTGACGAACGCCGGTTTCCCCTCCAACGACGCCACCGCCTTCTGGGGCTACACGACGTCGGCCGCGCTCCTGATAGGCGCGTTCATCTCGCCGCTCCTAGGCGCGGTGTCGGACTTCACCGGAGGGAAGAAGAAGTAC
>JBDRTQ010000343.1:0-2957 GCA_043823885.1 Candidatus Eiseniibacteriota bacterium
CGTCACGAGGTTCGGGACCATCACGAACTCGACCTCGACCCACTCGCTGAACTCACCTTCGGTGAGGACGACCTCGGCGTCGCCAATGTCCAGTCGCGCTACCGGGTTCTCGGGGTCAACGTACACCTCGAAGTCGATGCCCACCTTCTTCTCGCCGTAGGAAACGGGAGCGCCCTGTCTCTCCCCTATCTTCTCGTAGTCCTTGAAGTCGTTCGGCGGCCCGAGGAGTTTCGCGCGCACCACTCCCGCCTCGACCTTCACCGGGTAGACGTAGCCGCCGGAGATGTCCTCCGAGCCGGGCCACGGGTCGGTCGTGTAGAAAGAGAACGTCCCGTACGTCCCGAGGATGTCGGGCGTGCCCATGCCGGACATGCTTCTGACTAGTCCACGCTCGCTCGTCACCGGCGGGAAGTTCGACGGGATCTTGAAGATAGTACAGGGTACGTCGGCCGCCTCCAGCACCTGCCAGAACGCGACGCCCTTCCTCAGGTTCAGGGTCGCGCCACCGGCCAGCGGGAACACGTAGTCGGTGAACGGCATTGCGAACTGGTTCCTGACCTGTATGCCGAGAACCCGCGCCTTCTCCGGCGCCGCCTCCACCTTCGATGTGGAGAGATACGGCAGGTACGTCTGGCGGTCGCGATGCACGAAGTCGAAGATGCCGTGGCCGCCCGGGTCCGCGCCCGTTATGAAGTTCGACCAGGCCACGGGACTCTGCGGCGGGATGCTCGACAGAAGCGCACTGAAGCCGCCCTCGTTCGCGAGCGCCCGGAAGTGAGGGAGTTTGCCCTCGTCCATGAGCCGCGAGGTGATGAGCCAGTCCATCCCGTCGATCCCGAGCACCAGCACCTTCTTCTCCGGGCTCGCGCCCCCGCTCTCCCTGAGCTCCGCCGCGACGTAGCCGAGCGACGCTAGCGCCGCCCTGTCTTCGTCGGCGAGTTCGACCCCGGGGGTCTCCGCCGTACAGCCCTGCAGTACCGCCGCGGCCGCGAACACCGCCAGCACTACCGCCGCGCTCCACGGGACCGCCGCTCTCCATGAGACCGCGCTGCTCCGGACAACTCCGTGTGTGAACCTCTGCCGCATGCTATCCGTCCTCTCGGGCACGAAAGATCGGTTTCCCCATCATGAACTCCGGGATCTTCACTCCAAAGAGGTCGAGAATGGACGGGGCCATGTCGATGAGACCCGGCCTGTCGGCCACCACCTTACGATTGGTGAAGAGAACTCCTGGCGCAAGCTTGTAGTCGATGCAGTGGTCGCCGCTCCAGGACTTGACGTTGTCCTCGATGACGGTCTCGCTCGACTTCCCGACGGCCGCGTCCCATGACGCCCTGTAGCCGACGTTGTAGCCGATGATGAGGTCAGGCGCCCCGTCGGTATACGGCCCGCTCATGATCTCCTTGGTGTCGTAGACCGACGTGATGGCGACCTCGCCAGTGTCGGGGTCTTTGAGCCCCTCGAGCTTCTCCTTGATCTCACGCTTGAAGGCCTTGTAGTCGGACGGCGCGACGATGCCCTGCGCCTCGCGGCCCTTCTTGTTGATGTAGATGCCGGAGAGTCCGAGCTGATAGACGCTCGTCTGCGACCAGTCGGCGCCGCGCAGGTACTCCCCGACCGCGCCGCCGTCCTCCGCCTTCATGTAGCCGCTCTCGAGCGCCCACGTGTTGATGTTGACGCCGCGCTTGAACTGCTTGAAGCCGTGGTCGGAGATCACGCACAGGAGCGTCTTGTCGTCGACGTGCTCCATCACTCGGGCAAGGAGCCCGTCCATCTTCACGTAGAGATCCTGGATGGCGTTGGCGTGCAGAGTGGTGTCCTTGCCGCGGTTGGCCGGGTTAGAGGGGTCGAGGTACCGCATGAACATGTGCTGGATGCGGTCGGTCGCGTCGAACACGACCACCGTCAGGCCGTTGCGGTTCTTCCGGAGCGAGTTGAAGAACATCTTCTCGCGTTCCTCATGGATCGCGTACGTCTGTTCGAGGAACGCGGACTCGTCTATCATCCGCTCGTTGAGCGCCCACGTGTCCTCGGCGAGGCCGAGCGTCGCGTAGCTGCCCTGGAGCTTCGCCAGGTACTGCGCGAACATCGACGGGTCGCTGATGGGCATCGCCGGGTTGTCGGGGTCGATGTTGATGGGCGTGACGTAGAGCTCGAACTGAGGGTTCGTCTGCGTGACGTACAACTTGACTATGCCCTTCACCTTCACGCCGAGCCCGGCGTCGAACTCGATGGTCAACCACTCGGAGTATTCCCTCGCGTGCAGCGTGACCTCGTTCCCGCCGAAATCGAAACTCACCGCCTCGCCGGCCTCGTCGATCGTCGCAGTGAACGGGACGGTCATCTCGCCGGCTTCCGGGTTGAAGGGCGACGGCGGCCCGGGGAGCTCTCCCCTGACGATGTTCCCGTCTCGCTCGACGAGAAGCAGCGTGCCTCCGGTGTAGGCGCCCGCCTTCTCGCTGTCGGTCGTGAACATCGTGAAGCTGCCCTGGCTCCCGCGGAGGTCCGGCACGCACATCGCTGAGAGGATGACGCCGTTCTTCATCTTCTCGGGCGGGAACGTGATGGGGACGCGCAGACCGTGGCACGGCACGTAGCAGTCGTCCAGTACGCTCCAGAACGTCTTGCTCTTCCGCATGAGCCGGATCGACGGCTTGCCGATCGGGATGGTAAACTTGCCCAGCCTGATGCTCTTCTCGGGATTGCTGATGCGGGTCGACGAGAGTATGGGGAAGTACGTCTTCTCGTCGCGCGAAAGGAAGTCGAATATGTTGTGCCGCGACGCATCGACGCCGGTGGCGAACGTCGACCACGCTACCGGCGACATCGACGGACAGGAGGTCTGCAGGAGCTTGAAGGTGCCCTCGTCCGCGAGCTTCCTGAAGTTGGGAAGCAGGCCCTCGTCCATGAAGCGCGTGACGAGCACGGGGTCGAGTCCGTCGAGCCCGAGGACTATC
>JBDRTQ010000344.1:0-3274 GCA_043823885.1 Candidatus Eiseniibacteriota bacterium
GAGCCTGGGCCTGACCCCGACGATCGAATCGAACGTCGACTCGAGGACCGCGTCGTAGAGATCGTTGGCTTGTCCCGAGTCGATGAAGAGAGTCCTGGCCCTGATCCTGAGGAACGACAGCACGTTCGCGGCCAGCTCCTCGAGATCGCTCCCGTCGGCGCCGTAGCCCCGCGCTGCCTCTCTGATCAGCTCGCCAAGCGAAAGCGGTAGTCTGCCCTCGTCTATTATTCTGACGAGTCCGATAGCCTGGCGTCGCAGGGCGTACGGATCCTGAGAACCGGTCGGTATCAAGCCGACCGAAAAACAGCCGACTATGGAGTCGATCTTGTCAGCAATACTCAAGATGGTCCCGGCGGGCCCGTTTGGCAAGGCGTCGCCGGCGAACCTGGGCAGGTAGTGCTCATAGATGGCGGACGCGACCTCCGGAGGCTCGCTTGACTGCAGGGCGTATTCCCGCCCCATTATGCCCTGCAGCTCCGTGAACTCCTTGCCGTCCCTGACCATCTCCGTCACGAGGTCGGCCTTCGCCAGGCGCGCCGCGCGGACCGCGGTGTCGAGCGCGTCCGGTGCGATGACGCGGGCGATGGCCGCCGCCAGCGCCTCCAGCCGCTCGGTCTTCTCGTAGAGCGAGCCGACGCCCTCGAGCCAGACGACGTTCTTGAGGTTCACGACCTTGCTCTCGAGCGGACTTCTCGTGTCTTCGTGCCAGTAGAACTCCGCGTCGTCCAACCGTGATTCGAGCACGCGCTCGTTACCCTGGCGAATGACGTCGTGGTGGTCCCGTGGGGCATTGACCACACAGAGAAAATGGGGCAGGAGCTTGCCGTCCCCGGACTCCACGGCGAAGTAGCGCTGGTGACCCTTCATCGCCGCGACGATGACGTCTCTCGGGAGCTTGAGGAATCGTTCGTCGAAGCGGCCCGCGCAGACGGTCGGGTACTCGGTGAGAAATGTCACTTCTCTCAGGAGATCGAGGTCTTC
This sequence comes from Candidatus Eiseniibacteriota bacterium, assembly GCA_043823885.1. GTDB lineage: Bacteria > Joyebacterota > Joyebacteria > Joyebacterales > Joyebacteraceae > JALGZG01. The sequence continues at coordinate 982 of JBDRTQ010000344.1, forward strand.
GACCAGTCGGCCTCCGCACGCGCGCGCGGCATCCGAGGTCTCACTTGCGATCGTCGCCTGGCGCTTCCCGTGATCGGCGATGACGTAGTTGTCCTTCAGGAGCGTCTCGTACGAGTCCGCATCGACAACCTCGTGCGGTCCGGGCGACCAGACCCGAAGCCCGCGTGTCGCCCTGCCGGCAGTGACATTCGCATATGTCAGGTTGAGAACCTCGTCACCGAGTAGTGCGACCAGCCACCGGATCGGCCGCGCGAAACGCCGGTCGGGACCCCACTTCATGGTCTTGGGGAACGTCAGTGTGTCTGCCGCAGCGGTAAGCAGCCTCGGCAGCACATTCTCCGCGGGGCCGCCGTCGTCGGTAACCTCGACCTGAACGTAGTTGCCTGCCACTACGAGCGCGGAAACGTCAACGCCCTGCGACTTCGCGAAGCCGGCCGCCGCCTTCGTCGGACTGCCATCCTCGCTGAACGCTATCTTCGCGGGCGGGCCGGTAACGATCTTCGTCTCGCTCGTCTGTGAATCGGCAACGCCTCGAACGATCACCGTCATGCGGCGCGGGGTGGCGAGCGTGCTCAGGGACTCGTAGGACAACCTGGCGCCGGCAAGCTCGCGCTCGAGCGACTCGGCGAGCTGGTTGAGCGCAGGCCGTACGTAGGACGCCGGGATTTCCTCGACGCCGATCTCGAAGAGAAGGTCTCGTGCCATCAGCTCGTCCCTCCCTTCGCAGCGTCTCCCGCTCCCGATACGTTTGGAGGAGCTTCCTTCTTCGGGCGCTCGCTTTCGGGCAGTAGCGGGTAACGCAGCCCCTCTCGCTGCGCCGTGTAGGCGAGCGCCGTCTTCCGCGCGAGCTTCCGGACGCGCGTGATGTAGCCGGTCCGCTCCGTGACGCTGATGGCGCCGCGCGCGTCCAGCACGTTGAACGTATGCGAGCACTTGAGCACGTAGTCGTACCCAGGAGCGACGAGTCCAAGCTCAAGCAGCCTGAGCGCCTCCGCCTCGAACTTGTCGAACAGCTCCCGATGCAGGGGTATGTTGGCCTCGTCGAAGTTGAACGTCGAGAATTCGACCTCGGCGCTCTTCTCCAGCTCTCCGAAGGTCAGTCCCGGCGCCCACTCGAGCTCGAAGAAGCTGTCGACGCCCTGAATGAAGGTCGCCAGTCTGCCCAGTCCGTAGGTGATCTCGGAGCTGGCGACAGGAAGCTCTATTCCGCCCGCCTGCTGGAAGTAGGTGAACTGCGTGATCTCCATCCCGTCGATCCACACCTCCCAGCCCAACCCGGCCGCGCCAAGAGTCGGGGATTCCCAGTCGTCCTCGACGAGTCTCACGTCGTGCTTCCTGAGATCGATGCCCAGCGCCGTCAGACTCCTGAAGTAGACGTCGAGCACGTCGTCGGGCGCCGGCTTGAGAAGGACCTGGTACTGCAGGAACTGCTGCATGCGTATCGGGTTCTCGCCGTATCGCCCGTCCTTGGGCCGGCGTGATGGCTCGACGTAGGCGGCCTTCCACGGCTCCGGACCCAGGCAACGCAGGAAGGTGGCGGGATTGAACGTCCCGGCCCCGACCTCGGAGTTGTACGGCTGCACTATCGCGCACCCGTACTCCGCCCAGAAGTCCTGCAGTCCGAGGATGATGTCCTGAAAGAGGTGCCGTTTCGTGTCATCCTTCATGTTCTCGCTCCGATTCGACGGGGAAATGCCCGGTCCTTCTGATCTGCGCGAGGAAGTCCAGCGACTTGAGCCTGAGCTCTCGTCCTGCGTGTTCCTCGAGAAAATCCCTAAGCGTCTCGCCTATCTCGTCGCGGACGGCAGTGGGTATGTCGGCGTCGGGCGTGCGGGGCAGAGCGGCCAGGATCGTGGCGCCCGCGTCGGAGAGAGGCCTTGCCCCGGGCTCCTCGCTCACGCAGTTGCCGCAGACGATGCCGCCCCGCCTGGCCCCGAAGGACGAGCCGCCCTTGGGTGGGCCGCCACAGACCACGCAGCACGCAAGCTCCGGCGTGTATCCGAGCGAGCGGGCCAGCGACAGCTCGAAGCTCCAGCGGCCGAGCTTCTGGCCCGCCTCGAGCAGGGTGGCCCGCTTACCATGTTCGGCCGGTGGCGTCAGCAAGTCCCACTCGCGGTCGATCGGGATGGAGCGTGGTTGTACAGAGGCCGCGGACGCTGTGAGCGCGCCGAAGACGCCGAGGGCGGCACACGCCAGGCGCACCCGGCCGCGCCGACGCGGCGCCGCTGTCGCACGGTGCGTCACGCAGCGAGCAGCTACCATCTCACTCCTATCGTCACCAGGCCGCCCGGGC
>JBDRTQ010000345.1:0-5382 GCA_043823885.1 Candidatus Eiseniibacteriota bacterium
CGACCGTGTGATTCCCGGAGATGGCAGCATCTTGACCCCCAGGTGCTCATTGAACGCAGATCGACAGGATTGGCGTCCCTGACGTGTGAGAGTTGGAACCACGTCCTCTAGTTGCTCGAGCAGTCAGTCTACATCAGGTCATGGTTGCCCGAGATGCTCATCGGCGCACCGAGAACAGCGCGTCGGTGAGTCGAGATGGAACTACCGGTACATCGCTTTGATCGCCCCCCAGCTCTTCGGCTCGACCGCGGTGTTCGGGTAGCATCCCTGGTCCCCGCTCACGGGGTTCTTCGCGATGCCGCCGTGCGACCACACGCAGTAGGGACTCGCCTCTCCCGGCGTCTCGCAGTCGACCACCCAGCGCGGATACTCCGCGTGGTCCAGGATCAGGACATCACATGCACCGCCCAGGTAGAAGAAGTCCGCGTGGCCGACGTACAGGACGCCGGTATACGAAAGCGACATGCACTGGGTCGACGCGATGGTCACGCCTGTCGCGCCGAACGGATCGCCGATCGCCAGGTTGCCTGGCAGGAGATTGGTGAAACTCTGAGTCGCCACTATGCCCGGGCAGCCTGCTATCAAGTTGTTAAGCCTGAACGAGACGACCGTCAGGCCGTCGGGGCCGCTCCCCAGCCTGCTGACGCCGATGTAGGCTCTGACCGTAGTGAAAGGGGTCGGATCGATCCTGCTCTCCACATCATAGAAGCTCTGTGCGTCGCCGCTGAAATCCACATACATCATGAAGTCCGGATCGCCCGGGGGTGGCGGGGGCGGCGGGTCTTCCCCGTCCACATCGAATTCCACGACGTCGTTGACCCCGGGATCCGGTCCGTAGACGATCCTGAGTTGGTAGCAGCCTGTCACGCACGGTGCCGTGGGCCAAGGCTCCGTTCCGTCGTTGCTGCTGTTGGCAATGAGGTGCCAGGCATCTCCGCAGGACCTCCAGTAGAGGGCAAGCACATCTCCCTCCCCGTGGCCGACGTTGGAGTCCCACGTGATCACGTTGGGCGCGCATGGCGAGTAGTCTCCGCCACCCGCGGGGGATTCGATGTTCACGTACAGACTCTCCTCCGGACCCACGACCTCGAACTCCACTGTGTCGAGTACATCGGGTTCAAGAGAGTACTGCACTTTCACCTGGTAGCAGCCGGAATCACAAGGGGCGGACGTCCATGGGTGAGCGCCGTCGTTGTTGTCATCTGCGAACCACTGCCAGGAGCCTCCGCACTCCCTCCAGTAGAGGTCGAGCACGTCCGGCGAACCCTGCCAGGCGGGGATGTTCGACTCCCACACAACCGTATCGGGCGCGCACTGCGGGTACACTCCCCCCTGAGAGGGTTGGGTGATGTCGATGTAGAGATCCTGCTCAAAGAAGGGGACGTCCGTCCTGCGGAGAACCACGCCGTGAAGCGCCAGGTTGTCGACGCACCCCTCGAAGTCCCATCCCCGGGCGGCGAGCTCGATCTTCTCGATGAGAACGGCCTGGGGGAAGTAGTCCCTGATCCGGAAGCTCTCGTCTCGGATCCATACGTTCTGTTCGCAGTGCGGGAACGCTACCCTGATGAAGTCATCCTGATACAGGCTCGCTCCTCCCCTGTAGTTGTAGCAGAAGAGGAGCTGCAGATGATTCTGCTCCTGGTCACGAAGGAAGAGACGGATCTCGACCGGATACTCGCCGTTGCCGCCGCCGGCGCCACCGACGACGTTGGAGTAGACCGGGTTGACGTCGAACGTGATCGTGCTGCTCTTGTCAACGAAGAGCGACACGTCCTGCTCGAGCGCGATGTTTCCGCCGTTGCCGCCGGGTGCATCCCTGAAGAAGCGAACGTAGTGCTCGTCCCCAGTCACTTCGACTATCCCGGGGACGTCGTCGCTGTTGCTTTCTGTCCAGCTGGGGTTGTTCGTGAAATCGCCGTCGCTGAAATCATCGGACCACGAGTCGGCATCTGCGGCGGACGGGACGAGCACGGCCAGACAAACCAGGACTGTGATTGCGCGTAGGCCAAGATGCATCGTCTTCACGGCAATTGCCCTCCTGACAGGAGCGACCGTCCAGGGTCGCTGTTGGAGGGGGGGGAAGAAGCACAGGTGGAGTCTCGGAGGCTGCTGTAGTGTACCACGATGCGGGTCGAGTCGCAATCCAAGGCAGCGAGCGCCAATTCGGCCACAGCGTGCAGCCGAGGTAGCCAAGACCAGCCCCTTCGGCGATCCGGAGGCGGCTCCTCTGCGACCTCGAGGCTGCTGGATACAGGCGTCCCTAATGTGTGAGAGTTGGAACCATCTCATCGACGGGCTTGAGGAGATCGGCTACCTCAGCAGCACCATCTTGCGGACTGCCATCGTCTCCCCCACCTCGAGCAGGGCGAAGTAGACACCGCTCGCCAGCTCCGCACCCGTCTCGTCTCTCCCGTCCCAGAGGAACTCACGCCGACCCCGCTGGGCGGAGCCGTCCAGAAGCACTCTCACCAGCTGCCCTCGGGCATTGTGGACGGTGAGCCTCGCACGTCCTATGCCCGCGGGCACTTCGTAGCCTATGTGAGTCTCTGCCCCGAACGGATTAGGCCTGGGGGAAAGCAGCCGCAGCGCCGGTTCCGGTCCCCCTTGATGCGGTACGCCCGTCGCCACTGTGTACTTGACGGTCGTGCAGTCGGAGGACGTGATGCTATCATAGCTGGCCCCACAGACGTACACATCCTGCTCAGCGCTCACTGCCATATCCCACGCGTAGTCGGCTGAGTCTGTTGGGGCGTTGTACCTGAGGACCCACTCCTCAACACCAAGGGCGCTGTATCCTATCGTCGTGAAGTTGCTGCTGCCGCCGGTGCCCGTTACGCCGGTGACGTAGGCTCCCCCTTCGCCATCCACGGCAACGGCGTACGCAACGTCGCTCACGTGCCATCCGACGCCCCGGCTGTCATACCTGGCTACCCACTCTTCGTCGCCATCGGGGCCGTACTTGACCGTCGCGAAATCGTACCCCGTCCACATTCCCACGCTCACGCCCGTCACGAACACATTGCCGAGAGCATCCACCGCTATGTCGTAGGCGAGATCGAACGAGTCGAACCCCGGGCCAGTGTACGTTGCGTCCCAGTCCCGCTGGCCGTTGGGCAGGTACTTGATCGTGAAATAGTCGTGCTGTGTCCCGCTGCCGTAGCTCCCGCCCCAGATCCTCCCCGTGACGTACACGTTCCCGGTTGCGTCCAGCGCGATGGCGTGGGCTTCGTCGAACTGAGCCCCGGAGCTCGAATGCGTCTCAACCCAGGCCTCTTCTCCATCCGGGTTGTAGCGGATGGTCACGTAGTCGAAGTGATTGTCGGTCCGCGTCGAGCCTGTCACGTAGACGTTCCCGCTGTCGTCGACGGCGACGCCTCTGACCCAGTCGAAGTTGCTCACCGGGCCGTCGTATCTGGCGACCCACTCCTCAAGACCGTCGGGGCCGTACTTGATCGTCGCGAAGTCATCCAGTGTGCCGACTCCCCTGCTCAGCCCGGTGACGTAGACGTGGCCACCACCGTCCACGGCGATGGCCACGGCCTCGTCCTTGTCCTGCGCCGGGCCGTCGTATCTGGCGACCCACAACTCGCTGCCGTCGGTGTCGTACTTGACCGTCGCGAAGTCCCGTGTCTCGCCGTACCTGTCGTCCTCGCTTTTCTCGCTTGAGCCCGTGACGTACACGTTGCCGTCCGCATCCACCGCGATCGCCTCGGCATCGTCCAGGGTGCAGGAAGCGTCGAGCCCGCTGTACGTCGCAACCCATTGCTCGTGTCCGTGAGAATCATACTTGATGGTGACGTAGTCTGCGCTGGTCTGTGCATGCGACGTGGCGACGTGGTGGGGATCGTACCTGACGGCGACATTGTCCGCGTTGGTCGCCACATGATGCGCGGCGACGTTGCCCGACCAGCACCTGCCCGTGACGTGCACGCTCCCGTCCGGGCCCAGGGCGATGGCGCGGGCGACATCGCCCCCATGAGAGGGCCCGTCATACCGAGCGACCCACGCCTCGACGACCTCGCTCGAGGCATGGGCTGCCATCATAAGAGTGAACAGAACGATCGCGAGTGTGAACAGCTTTCTCAGCGTCGTCACCCATTCCCATGCCGGGGAGAAGGAGAGTGAGCACTGCGGCTTCAAGATGCAGCGTGGGCTGAGGGCTGACTCCACCAGGCATGTCGAAGTAGCTGGGCAGCGTGGGGACTCCCCAGCTAGCGAAACTCCGCGCAGAGGAGCGGGCGGAAGATAACTTACACTACTTCAACAGGATCATCCGACGTCTCAGCACCTCCCCATCGGCCTCAAGCCGACAGAAGTAGACGCCGCTCGGCGCCGCTGAGCCACTCCGGTCGGTGCCGTTCCAGAAGGCGCTGTGGATCCCGGGGCTTTGACGAGCACCGTGCAGCCTGCGAACCAGCCGACCGGAGGCGTCGTAGATGGCCAGATCGATCGCGCCCGCGCCATCGCTCGGGACGACGTAGTCGATCCGCGTTCCTGTGGAGAAAGGGTTCGGGGCGTTCTGCCCCAGAAAGAGCGTCGCCGACGGATCTCCCTGCGCGACGCCAGTCGGATCGGGCTGTGTCTCGATGATCAGCTTCGGATAGCCGTTCCCCTCCGTCACCCAAACACCCCCGAAGCTGCCTGCGCGGACCGTCAGGCCGACATACGTTTCCTGGACGGCGACCAGCTCGGTGACGAACGATGTGACGTCGAAAGTGAGCACCTGGCCGATCCAGGGATCCGGCGTGAGGACCGCGTCGAGCTCGTTGCCGTCGCCGGCCTGAAAATCGGCTAGCTCCTCGACGCCATTCCCGACATAGCCGTCGACGACCAAGGACTCCGGCGTCTCCCCATTCACGCCGAGACCATAGATCTCGATGTCCGTGATCACGACCTCAAGCGTCGCGGAGCGGATCACCTCTCCCGGCGGAACGCTGAAGGGGGAGATGTCGAACTCGGCCATCGAGCGAGCTTCTCCCAGCGTTCCGAGGAGCACGTCGTTGAAGGTGTTGTACGGTCCATTGTCGCCGATGCCATCGAACGGCTCTGCGTCGATAACCTCGCAGTCCACCGGCGGGTCCTCGATCGTGAACACCGTCTGCGCCGGCGCGGTCGCCGCCCACGCGGCGAAGAGGAGAAGCAGAAACCCAGTCCATCTTGCAGGGTGTTTCATGGTACGAACCCTCCTTAGGCTCGAGTTCAGGTCGGATCCGTGTCGGAATCGTGCGACGACCCGATCTCATCTCGGGTCCAACCCCGATCACTTCCGGCAACCGCGTTCCCATCGGATCGGTTCCGGCCACGGGCCTCACGTAGCACTCTGGACGGCAAGAGCGTGATGCGGATGCAGATGGGCCTACTAGAATTCTACTCGTCCAAGGT
>JBDRTQ010000346.1:0-2957 GCA_043823885.1 Candidatus Eiseniibacteriota bacterium
GGCCAGTGCGCCGACATGGATCCGATCCTGGAGGTGGCGAACAGACACGGCATCGCCGTGGTTGAAGACGCGGCTCAGGCCATCGGAGCGGAGTACAAGAGCAGGCGGGCCGGTTCGCTGGGCGCGGCGGGCTGCTTCAGCTTCTTCCCCAGCAAGAACCTCGGCGGCTACGGCGACGGCGGGATGATAACGACCGACAGCGACGAAATGGCCGACCTTCTCGTGAGCCTGCGTGAGCACGGGCAGACGGAGGCCTACCATCACTGGACCATCGGGACCAACAGCAGGCTCGACGCCCTGCAGGCCGCGATCCTCGCCGTGAAGCTCAGGCACCTCGACGCGTGGAGCGACGGCAGGTCGGCGAACGCGGACTACTACGACGCGAGGTTCGAAGGAACGCAGGTGACGGCGCCGTTGCGCGAAGAGTGGAGCCGGCACATCTACAACCAGTACATCATCCGAGTTGCCGACCGCGACGCGCTCCTCGCTCACCTGAGGGGGAACGGTATCGGCTGTGCCCTGTACTACCCGGTCCCTCTCCATCTGCAGGAGTGCTTCCGCGCGCTCGGCTACGGGAAGGGCGACCTTCCCGAGGCGGAGAAGGCGGCGCTCGGCACCATCTCGATCCCTGTGTTCTCGCTGCTCACGGACGAAGAGACGGAGCACGTGGCGGACGTCGTCCTCGGGTTCGTCGGCGGGGGAGCGTAGGCTGCACCGTCACCGCCCGGCGGAGCACTCAGGAGGACGCACCTGATGGCTGGGGAGAAGCTCGGCAGGCACATCGACCTCTCGTCCCCTCGGGGATACTACCTCGATTACTCGCACCTGGCGGGGTCCGGGACCGAGTGCGATGACAAGGGCGTACCGGTCGTCCGCGTCAGAGGCGGCGGCAAAGTGTGTTCCCCTCCACTGATCGCCCGCGCCGCGCTCGGCCAGCTGGAGCACTACCTCGAGAGCGGCAACACCGAGCGGCGGGAACGGTTCAGATGTCTTTCCCGCTGGCTTGTCGACGGCATGGAGGTCCTTCCGGGCAGTTTCGGCGGCTGGTCGATGCCCGAGGTCCCCCGGGCGCTCCGGCGCGAGCTGCCGCAGGGGTGGTTCTCGGCCTCCGCCCACGCGGAGTGCGTCGCGGTCCTGGTCCGGGCTGCCTCGCTGCTGCGGCAGGACGGCGCGCTCGAGACCGCAAGACGCGCAGTGGGCGCTTTTCACTGCAGCGTCGAGGACGGCGGCTTCCTCCGTGAGATAGGAGAGGCCGGCGCCGAAGGTAGTGTCGAGTCGCTCGCGTTCATAGAGGAGTTCCCGGTCGCGGGAGCGCCCCGCATGGTCCTGAGCAGTCACGTCAAGGCGATGTGGGCGCTGTTCGACTACCTGAACGTCGATGAGGACCCGGGCGTCCGCGCTCTCTTCAACAGGTGCGTTGGTGGGCTCATCTTCGCCCTCGACAGGTTCGACCTGGGCTACTGGACCTGTGCCCATCTTGACGGCCGCCGCATCCGCCCCGCCGACTTCGAGCGACACGGCACCCACGTTCTGATGATGGACGTTCTCCATCAGATGACCGGCAACGAGACGTTCGAGGCATCCGCGCGGCGATGGCGCGGCTACGCGCAAGGCTCACGCAACAGAGCCAGGGCGAGGTTCGAACGCGCCCGCACAGCGCTCGCCAACACGGGCGCCCCGGTGGCCCCAGAGTAGGGGGCCGCGCCCGATCGAGGGCCAGGGGCGGCTCCGCAGCAGGATCCCGGGTCGGGCGGCCCCTCAATTCATGACAATTCGCGTTTTTGGTTCTTCCTCCGCCGGTGCTATATTTGGATACTCGGACGGCAATGGCGGACGGTGCGGGCGTCGTCTCCCCCTTGAGGTAGCTCGTGCATCTGGTCAGCTGGTCTCTCGTCATACTGGGTTCGGCCGCGGCCCTTTCGTGGGCCCTGATGAAGCCGGTCGCAAGGCTGGGGCTCAGCCTCGGCCTGGTGGACCTCCCGAGCTCCCGGCGCACGCGAGCGCGCCCCGTGCCCACCACCGGCGGCATCGTCATATTTCTCACGACGGCGGCGTCACTCATCTTCGCGCTCCGGTTCTTCAGCTACGTGGCCCCGAACGTGGCGTTCGCGCTTTCCGCGCTCCTCGCCGGCGGGACCGTCATCGTCGTTCTCGGCATGATCGACGATCGCATCAATCTGAGACCAGGCGTCAAGCTGGTAGTGCAGATCGCCGTCGCCATCGCGATGGTCGCGAGCGGAGTGGCGCTGGAGAGGGTGCGCTTCTTCTTCGGACCCGCCTTCGAACTCGGCTGGCTCAGCTACCCGATCACCGTCTTCTGGCTCGTCGGCTTCATGAACGCCTTCAATCTCATCGACGGGCTCGACGGACTGGCCGGCGGGATAGCCGTGGTCGCCGCCGCCGGTCTGTTCGTCGTGGGGCTGACGAACAACAACCCTCTACTGTACATGATGATCGCCGGCATCTTCGGCAGTGGCATTGGATTCCTCCTCCACAACTTCCGCGAGGGCAACATCTACCTCGGTGACGCGGGGAGCATGGCCCTTGGGTTCTTCCTTGCGGGCGGCGCCGTTATCGGAGGATACAACGACGTCGCGAGCAACGCCGTGCTCGTCGTGGGCGCCTGCATGGTCGTCCCCGCGTTCGACGTCATAACGACGATCGTGAGACGCGGACGCGCGAAGAGCGGGGTCATGACGCCCGACCAGTCGCACACGCATCATCGTCTGATCCGGTTCGGGCTCAATCCGAAGGCGACCGTGATCGTATTGTGGGGCGTGACGCTCTTCTTCGGGTGGCAGATGCTGGGACTCGTCGCGCCGTTCGGGCTGGTCTACATGCTGGGGAGCTACGTTGTCGCCCTGGGTGTGGTCAACGTTCTCGTGGAGCAGCGAAGGAAGAATCTCAAGACCATCCAGAGCGACCTCAGGGATGAGATGCTCTATCTCGTGGGATCC
>JBDRTQ010000347.1:0-2030 GCA_043823885.1 Candidatus Eiseniibacteriota bacterium
GGCAGAAGGCAGGATACTCATCATCGACGATGAGGACAGCATCAGGGAGTATCTCTCGATGATGCTCGAGCGCGAGGGCTACGAGGTCTCCGCGAGCGAGGACGGCAAGAAGGCTCTCAAGCTGAACTTGAAGCAGGCCTACGACGTCGTCATCACGGACATACAGCTCCCCGGCATGAGCGGCATCGACATCCTGACCACGCTCCGTGACACCGATCCGACGCTTCCGGTCATCATCATCACCGGACACGCGTCGCAGGAGTCGGCGATAGACGCGCTCAACATGGGTGCGTTCTACTATCTGCTCAAGCCCGTGTCGAACGAGGAGCTGAAGCAGGTCGTGCGGACCGCGCTCGAAGTGCGCCGTCTCAAAGAGGTGAACACCGACCTCGAGCGTGCGCTTCGTCCGACGGGCGAGAGGGAGATCGTTGGGAAGAGCGGGGGGATGGCGTCCGTGTTCAATCTCATCGACCGCGTGGCCACGACGTCCAGCACCGTGCTGCTATACGGCGAGAGCGGCACCGGTAAGGAACTGGTCGCCAGGGCCATCCACACGCGCAGCGCAAGGTCCGACAAGCGCTTCGTGTCTATCAACTGCGGCGCCCTTCCCGAGACGCTTCTCGAGAGCGAGCTCTTCGGGCACGTCAAGGGGTCCTTCACGGGTGCCGTGAGAGACAAGCGCGGGCTCTTCGTCGTTGCGGAGGGGGGGACCTTCTTCCTCGACGAGGTCAGCGAGACTTCCACGGCCATTCAGGTGAAGCTCCTTCGCGTCCTGCAGGAGCGCGAGGTGGTGCCCGTCGGCGGCACGAAGCCGACGAAGGTCGACGTTCGCGTGGTGGCCGCGACCAACGCGGATCTCGACAAGGCCATAAAGGACGGCAGGTTCCGCGCGGACCTCTACTACAGGCTCAACGTGATCCCCATCACGATCCCGCCGCTCAGAGAGCGGAAGGACGACATACCTCTACTCGTCGATCACTTCCTCGAGAGGTTCACCGGTGGCGCCAAACGGGTGTCCGAGGGCGCGATGGAGATTCTGACGAGCTACGACTGGCCGGGGAACGTCAGGGAGCTCGAGAACATAATAGAGCGCGCCGTCATTCTGGAGGACGGCAACGAGGTGACGGCCGAGAGCCTCAACGTGTCCATCTTCCCCGAGCGCCTGAGAAAGCAGGCCCGCTCCGCCTCCGAAGGACAGCTTGGGGTCTCCGGTGTGACTCTTGAGGAACTGGAGCAGCAGTACCTGCTGCAGACGCTCGAGCAGACCGGCTGGAAGAAGAAGAACGCGGCGGAGATCCTCGGGATCAATCCGTCGACCCTCTACCGGAAGCTCCAGCGCTACGGCATGGACGGGGGCGGGGAGGGTGAGGAGGATGAATGATCCTCGCGGTCTGTCGGTCCGCCCATGAGGGTGATAGCCGGGCGACTGAGAGGGTCCGTCATTCGTGTGCCGGCGGCGGGCGCGGTGCGCCCCACGTACGACCGCGTGCGTGAGTCCGTGTTCTCCATCATTGAGCCGCGCCTTGACGGGGCGGTCGTTCTGGACCTCTTCGCCGGCTCCGGCAGTCTGGGCATCGAAAGCCTGTCCCGAGGTGCCGCGGCCGCGACGTTCGTCGAGAAGGACAAGCGCGTTCTGGACGTGGTCAGGGACAACGTGGACCGCCTCGGCCTCGAGGAGCAGTGCAGGCTCGTCCGCGGCGAGGCGCAAGCCGCACTGGAGCGAGGCCTGCCCGGTGGGCCCTTCGACATCGTGTTCGTCGATCCGCCCTATTCGTCGGGACTGGCCGAGAGGACGCTCGACCTTCTGGGTTCCTCGCCCGCGCTCGCCGAGGACGCGATTGTCGTCGTCGAGCGCGCGTCGGCAGACACTCCGCCGGAGCGCGCCGGGCGCCTCGGTCTGTTCAGGTCCGCGAAATACGGGGGCACTGCAGTCGACTTCTATGGGACCCGGGCTCAAGGCGCGGGCCGGGAGGAGGAGACGTGAGACGAGCGCTCTACCCAGGCACGTTCGATCCGCTGACGAACGGCCA
>JBDRTQ010000348.1:0-3109 GCA_043823885.1 Candidatus Eiseniibacteriota bacterium
CCTCTCTCGGTGTCCCCGGCGACGCGCGCGTGGTCGTGTTCGGCAGCGTCAGGCCGAAGGAGGAGAGCGCCGTCGCCTCGGCTGCGGCCGCGGTGGCGGGCGAGTTCCCGGACTCGTACTTCCTGGTAGCGCCGCGTCATCTCGAGCGTGTTCCGCGCGTGGTCGAGGCCCTGGCGTCTCGGGGCATCGCGTCGACCCTGCGCTCGTCCAGCGAAGGCGGCGGACCGGTGCACCGGGCCATCGTCGTCGATACCACGGGCGAGCTGGCCGGCATCTACGCCGCAGGCTCGGTGGCGTTCGTGGGAGGAACGCTCGCGCCCTACGGCGGACACGACCCGCTGGAGCCGGCGGCACAGGGAGTGCCCGTCGTGCTGGGGCCGCACACCGAGACGTGCAGCGGCTCGGCGCGCCGGCTCCTGTCTGAGGGCGCTGCGTTCGAGGTCGGCGGGTCGGACGAACTGGCGCGGACGCTCCTGGATCTTCTGAAAGACGATGACGCCCGGGCGACGGCCGGCGCAAGCGCGCTCCGGGCCGTTGCCTCGGGGCGCGGGGCGACCGCCCGCACCGTGGAGTTCCTGGAATCGATAGGGGTGCTCGATGCCGCGTCCGGATGATCGGTACCGGGGTGAAAGCGGAGAGCCCGCGACCCTGACCGGGCTCGCGGGGCTCGCCGGCTGGTGGCGACGGCTCGCGATGGGGCGGGAAGAGCCTACGGGACTGAACGTGGCGGCCGCGGGACTGCTGGTCCTGCTGTCTGTGCTGTACGGCGTCGTTGCCGTTGTGTCTCTGTGGTTCAGGGCGCTGCGACCGGCCACGAGCGACGTCCCCGTAGTATCCGTCGGCAACATCGTGGCCGGGGGCGCCGGCAAGACCCCTCTGACCGTCTATCTGGCCGGGCTGCTTGCCGGGCAGGGGAGGAAGGTCGCCATCGTCAGCCGCGGGTACGGCCGGCGTTCAAAGGGCACGGTCGTGGTCTCGAGGGGTGACGGTCCGCTCGTCAAATGGCGCGAGGCCGGCGACGAACCCTACATGATGGCTCTTCTGACGAAAGGTGTATCGATCGTCGTATCCGGGCGCCGCATCCTGGGCGTTCGACACGCTGTGGAAAAGCTTGGCGCAGATGCTATACTACTGGACGATGCCTTCCAGCATGTCCAGCTGGCGAGGGACCTGGACATCGTGGCCGTTGACGCCGCGACCCCTGTTGGGAACGGTCACCTTCTTCCGGGGGGGCCGCTGAGAGAGCATCCCTCCGGGATCGGCCGCGCCGACGTTCTCGTGGCGACCAGGTGCGATCGCGCCGGCGGCGCGGGGCGGGTTGCCGGGGCGCTGGGTCCTCTGGCGCCTGCGGCGCCGATAGTCGAGACCCGCATGAAGCCCGTGGAGTTCTGGGACGCCGGGACGGGGGAGACGGTCAGGGCCGCGGAACTGCGGACGCGCGGCTGTCTCGCTCTGTCGAGCATCGCGGACCCGTCCGACTTCGAGCGCACGCTCACCAGACTCAAGATGAACGTGCTGGGACGTCTGGCGTTGCCCGACCATCACGACTACTCAGAGGACGACGTCGATGTCGTCCTTGCGGCCGCGCGAGAGGTCGGTGCGGACACGATACTGACCACCGAGAAGGACGCCGTGAGGCTGAGACCCTGGCGGTCCCGCGTGCCGCTCGTGGCGCTTGGCATCGAGATCGAGGTCACCGCAGGTAAGGAACTCCTGATGGACGCTCTCGACGAGGCCCTCTCGAGACGGAGGAAGCAATGAGGTTTGAGGAGTACGCGAGGATGTCCGAGCCGGAGCTCATCGCCCGCTGCGAGGAGCTGAAGCGCGCCAAGAACGCCGTCATCCTGGGGCACAACTACCAGGTAGGCGCCGTTCAGAGAGTGTCTGATTCCGTCGGCGACTCGCTCGTTCTCGCGCAGCTCGGAGCCGCGAGCGATGCCGAACTCATCGTTCTGTGCGGTGTGCACTTCATGGCCGAGAGCGCGAAGATACTCAACCCGTCCAGGAAGGTCGTCATCCCGTCGCTGTCCGCGGGCTGCCCGATGGCCGACATGATAACGGCCGAAGAACTCAGGGCGTTCAAGGCGGAGCACCCGGGGGCGCCGGTGGTCTGCTACGTGAACACGTCCGCGGCGGTGAAGGCCGAGAGCGACGTCTGCTGCACGTCCTCGAACGCCGTGCGGGTCGTCGAGTCGCTGGACGCGGATGAGATCCTCTTCGTTCCCGACAGGAACCTGGCCGCGTACGTCGCCTCGCAGACCGGGAAGACGATAATACCGTGGGACGGTTACTGCACCGTGCACAACATGTTTGTTCCCGAGGACGTGGTCGTCGCGACGGCCGCTCACCCGGATTCGCCGGTCGTTGTGCATCCGGAGTGCCCGCCGAACGTCGTCGAGATGGCCGACTTCGTCGCGTCGACGGAGGGGATGGTGAAGCTCGCCGGCGAACACGACAGCCTGATAGTGGGCACGGAGATCGGGCTCATCGACAGGCTCAAGCGTGACTACCCGGGCAAGCGGTTCTATCCGCTCTCGCCGTTCGCCCTGTGTCGGAACATGAAGATGATCGACCTGCCTCGTGTCGTGTGGTCCCTGGACAACGAGGAGCACGAGGTGGTCGTGCCGGACGACGTCCGCATCCGGGCGCAGAGCGCCCTGGCGCGCATGCTGGAGTGCTGACAGCCCGGACCGCATGAACGAACCGCGGCAGCATCCGGGAGCGGACTGGAGGAGGGACGCTTGCCCGCCGAACAGACTCACGAGTCCGCCGACTTCGTCGTCGTCGGAAGCGGCATAGCCGGACTGACGTTCGCGCTCTCGGTCGCGAATCGGGGCCGCGTCATCGTCGTCACCAAGAAGGACGACGCGGAATCGGCGACCAACATGGCCCAGGGCGGGATCGCGGCCGTAGTCGAGGTTGCCGACTCGTTCGAACAGCACGTGCGCGACACGATGGCAGCGGGCGTCGGGCTCTGCAATCGCCAGGCCGTCGAGATCGCCGTCCGGAGCGCGCCCGGCGCCGTCGGCAGGCTGATGTCCTGGGGCGCCCGTTTTTCCACCGAGATCGCGGACGACGGTGACGAGCACTTCTCCCTCGGACAGGAGGG
>JBDRTQ010000349.1:0-8984 GCA_043823885.1 Candidatus Eiseniibacteriota bacterium
AGCTCCATCTACGCATCCGCCGTCCGAACCGACGGTGTCTCGGCGTCGCTCCTGGAGGCGATGGCAACCGGGTGTTTCCCCGTTGTGCGCGACAACGCCGCCAACCGCTACTGGGTCGAGCACGGGCGGAACGGGTTCCTGGTGAAGGGCGACGACCCCGCCGCGTATGCGGAGGCCATTGTCGCGGCCAGCGGAGACGACGGACTCAGATCGGAAGCGGCGCGCCTCAACCGTGACATCGTTGTCGAGCGCGCGGACTCCGCCAGGAACATGCGAACGATCGAGCGGGCTTACCAGGCCTTGATCAACGGGAGCTAGAGCGGGAACCGTAGAAGATGAGAGACAGGACTTGCCTCCGCTGGGGCGGAGGGGGCACCAACGCGACCGGGGTGGAAAGCGTGTATACCCTAGAAGAGAGGCTCTATCTGCAGAGCCCGACGTTCCTCCAGAATGCTCTGGTCTCCCACAGAGGCCGGAGGCTTCGGCGCGAGCGCTTCGGGCCCGAGTACGAACGGTGGGACCGTTTCTTCCGTGAGTCCGAGCGGCTCGATGCCGCGGGGCTCAGGCAGTATCAGGAAGAGCGCCTTCGGGTGGTCGTCGCGCACGCGTATGAGACCGTTCCGTACTACCGCAAGCTGATGGACGGGCTCAAGCTCAGGCCATCCGACCTGACGCGCGTCGAGGATCTCCCCAAGCTGCCCGTCCTGACGAAGGACGTCATACGAGCGAACCTGGAGGACATGGTCTCGAGCACGGTCGACCGCCGGCACGTCAGGAAGGTCTTCACGTCGGGGACGACCGGAGACGCGGTCAACTTCTTCTGGGACCAGGTCGTCGACGTGGTCAACAACGCGTGCTTGTGGCGCGGCAGACGGTGGGCCGGGTTCGGGTTCGGTCAGCCTTACGCGACGCTTCTCGGCAAGATGATCATGGCGCCGGAGCGGAAGCGCCCGCCGTTCTGGCGGTTCAATCGCAGCTGGAACCAGATACTGATGTCGTCTCATCACCTGACGCCCGAGAATCTCCCGCACTACATCGGAGCGCTAAGGGACCATGGAGTGGTAGCGCTCGACGCCTACCCCTCGATGGCCGTCGTGCTCGCGCGGTACCTCGAGAGCGTCGGCGAGCACCTCCCGCTCAAGTGCGTCTTCACTACCGCCGAGCCTCTCCACGAGCCCGACAGAGAGGTGCTCGCCGAGCGCTTCCAGTTCGGTGTCTTCGACGGCTACAGCCAGGCCGAGCGGGTCGTTTACTCAGCCGAGTGCGATCACCACCGGGGCCACCACCTCTTCGAGGAATACGGCATCTGCGAGATAGTCGACGGAGAAGGGACCCCCGTTGAGCGCGGTACACCGGGCCGTCTGGTGGGCACCGGTCTGCACAACATGGCCATGCCTCTCCTGCGGTACGACGTGGGCGACGTCGCCTCGCTCTCTACGGACGTCTGCACGTGCGGCCGCGGTCTGCCCCTGATGGGACTGATCGCAACGAGGCAGGGCGACATCATCAGCACGCCCGACGGACGCCTGCTCCCGCCTCTCATGGTCCTGCGACCGTTCATGTACGTCGAGGGCATCAAGGCGTCTCAGTTCGTACAGCACACGCTCACCGACTACACGGCGAGGATAGCGACCGACCGGGAGCTGACGAACGCAGAGGTCGACGAACTGGTCCGCAACCTGTGCGTCAGGCTTGGGGGGACCGTCAACATCAAGGTCGAACGCGTGGACGACATTCCGCGCTCGGCGAATCAGAAGTTCAGACGAGTGGTCTCGGAAGTCCCGCTGACCTGGGCGGACCGTGCATCCGCAGATTCGTTGCGTGGTGGAGGGGCCGCCGGCCCAGCAGAAGGTGGCGAAGATGCGAGCCGTGCCGGCGGGGAGGGTGCCTGATGGCGAAGGTCCTGCACGTTGTCGAGTCGATGCAGGCCGGAGGCGCTGAGCGCGTCGTGGCCGAGTACGCGAAGTGGCACGACCGCTCGCGCTACTCACCCGAGGTCTGCTGCGTGCTCACGTCCGGTCCGCTCGCCGCCTCGGTCGCCGCCTCGGGCGTTCCCGTCCACGTGTTGGGCCGCAAGAGCAGATTCGACATCGGCGCCATCTTCAGACTGGCCCGGATCGTCCGGAGCGGTCGCTTCGACGTTGTTCACAACCACAATTTCGCCGCGCTGTCGGCGGGTTTGCCGGCGTCGATTCTCGGCCGCGCGAAGGCGGTGATCCGCACCGAGCACAACGTCCTGCGCACGCGGGGACCGGCCAGGCACTACGTCAGCCGCGCGGCCGCTCTCAGGGAGGACGCGCAGATAGCGGTGTCCGACGCCGTCAGGCGCTCGCACACTGACTGCGGGCGCATCAGACCGGGGAGATTCGTCACCGTGCTGAACGGAGTCGACGAGGAGCGTGTCGGCCCGAGCACCGACCGCGCGTCGGTGAGACGGCAACTCGGGCTATCGGACGACGCGGTCGTCTGCCTGAACGTCGGAAGTCTCACGGAGCAGAAAAACCGGCACACTCTCCTGGACGCGGCGGCGCGGCTGACCGACATCGAAGAGCTGAGGGTGCTGGTGGTCGGTTCGGGCCCCGAGGAGGCGGAGCTCACTGAGCGCGCCGACGAACTCGGTCTGTCAGAGCGGGTGTTGTTCCTCGGGCAGCGTCTGGACGTTCCCGACCTGCTGGCCGCCTCGGACATCTTCGTGCTCTCCTCCGACTGGGAAGGGCTGCCGATCACGATCCTCGAGGCGATGGCGGTGGGAGTGCCCTGTGTGGCGACCGCCGTCGGCGGCGTCCCCGAGGCGCTCGCCGACGGGGTGAACGGTCTGACCGTCGAGCCCGGCGACCCCGCGGCGCTGGCAGATGGGCTGCGCCGCCTGGCGCGCGATGCCGGCCTGCGTGCCCGCCTGGCGGGCGCGGCGCGCGACGAGTTCGCGCGCAGGTTCAGAGCGAGCCAGATGGTCCGGCAGACCGAGGCCCTGTACGACATGGCGCTCTCCGGGAGAGCGGCCCTCGCCCCGGCGGGGAGGATCAAGGTTCTCTACGTCATCGGCCAGCTGGGTCGCGGCGGCGCCGAGCGGCAGACGGCCGAACTCGTGAGTCATCTTCCGCGCGACCTGTTCGAGCCGGTCGTGTGCTGCCTGCACGGACCAGACGTGCTCGGCGAAGAGATGGAGGACGCCGGCGTGCGTGTGATCTACCTGGGGAAGAAGCGAGGGGTCTTCTCCGGCGCCACGCTCAGGCTCGCCGACATCATCAGGCGCGAGCGGCCCGCGGTGCTGCACTCGTATCTCTTCTCCGCGAACTGGAGGAGTCTTCTCGCCGGTCGTCTGTCCCGCGTCCCGTTCCTCATCACGTCGGTGCGGAACGTGGACATCCACTCGAAGTCTGCGGCCATCGCCTTCGAATGGCTGTTGGCCGGGCTGACCGACCGTGTGATAGCGAACGCGGAGGCCGTGAAGGACCACGTGTCACGACGTCACCTGATACCGGCCGAGAAGATACACGTCGTATACAACGGCGTGGCGCTCGAGCGGGCGGAAGGGAGTACTGGCGGCGGAGGGTCTCCCGAGACGGGGGGATCCCCCGCCGAGGCCGCGGTCACGGGAAGGGGCGCGCGCGTCGCGATGATCGCGAGCCTGACCCCGAAGAAGGACCACGGCACGTTCCTCGAAGCGGTGCGGTTCATCACGCTGGACGCGCCGTACGCCCGTTTCGCGATAGTGGGAGACGGCGCTCTGCGCGCCGAGCTGACCGACCGCGTGGAGTCCATGGGGCTCTCTGATGTGGTCGAGTTCACCGGCGCAAGGGACGACATCGGGGACATTCTGTCCGCGATCGATGTCTCCGTGCTGACGTCGCTCAAGGAAGGGTGCTCGAACGTGGTGCTGGAGTCGATGGCGGCCGGACGTCCGGTCGTGGCAACCGACGTCGGCGGCAACAGGGAACTCATCGAGAACGGCGTGACCGGATACCTCGTCCCTGCCGGTGACGCGGCGGGAATCGCCAGGCACGTGCTGGAGCTTCTGGAGGACCCGGACCTCAGACAGCGGATGGGCGCGGCGGGCCGGACCCGCGTGCGGTCGAGGTTCACGGCCGGGAGAATGGTGGAAGATACCGTAGCGTTCTATCTGTCTGTTCTGGGGGAGAGGGCGGCCGGCCTTGAGGCGTGGGTGCGCGTCACCTCGGAGCGGGAACCGAGCCGCTCGGTCGGGGCCACGGGAACGCCACACAGGGACGATTCGACGCGACCGCAAGCAACCCAGGGAGAGGCGCCAACCACATCATGAGCGGGAAGAGCAAGAGAGGCAACGGATTCGACGGCCTCACCAGACGCGTGGGACTGGGCATCAGGAACTCCGGACTCGTCGTCCGGGGAGTGGCCGGCGTCCACCGCGTGGGCGGGACCATTCTGCGGTACCACTCGGTCAATGACGACCATGCGTGGCTCCGGGATTACATGCAGGCGAGCCTCGTGGTCACGCCGGAGCTCTTTGAGAGACAGTTGGCCTTCCTTACGAGGAGATACAGGATCGTCAGCATCGGGGAGATGGCGGAGCAGATGCGTTCCCGTGGCGGCGTGGACCCAGGGAGTGTGGCGATCACGTTCGACGACGGATACGAGGACAACTACAGACTCGCGTTCCCCATCCTCCGGAAGTACGGAGCCACGGCCACCTTCTACATTACGACCGGTACGGTGGCCGACGTCAGGGTCCTGTGGACGGTGGGCCTGAGGCGGGCGATCAGGTCGTGCGACGAGCAGTCCGTGTCGCTGTCGTTCCTTGGTGAGCGGAGCATCGATCTTTCCACCGACACGGGCAAGGAAGCCACGATCAAGATGATCACCGGCATCGGGAAGCGCTGCAAGGTCGAGGAGCTGGAGATGATTCTGGACGAGGTCCGTGAGGAGACTGGCTACATTCAGCGAGAGCCGCCGCCCAGACGGATCATGCTGAACTGGGATGAGATCAGAGAGATGCACGGCGCCGGCATGACGATGGGCGCGCACACGCACTCCCACTACAACCTGCCCAGCCTCGATACCAGCGACGTCGCGCACGAGGTGGTCTCATCGCGCAGGGCCATCGAGGAGGAGCTTCAGGCGCCCGTCGAGCACTTCGCCTATCCGAACGGCAGGACGGACCGTCACTGCGATGCCAGGGTGGCGAAGATAGTGGCGGTCGCCGGATTCGGGTCTGCGGTCACTTCTCTGGCCGGGCCGGTGTCCAGCAGGTTCTCGTTGTACTGCATGCCGCGCATGGGCGTGGCGCCCAGACACCGGGACCTCGCGAGGCTCGCGGCGGACATGCAGTACTCGAAGTTCAAGCATCAGGACAGACACGTGGTGGACGAGATCACGAGAGTGCTTCCCGCGCGGGTGCGCGGCTTCGGGACGAACAACTCGTCCCACGCGAACTCGGACTGAGGATCGGCGGGGCGCGGAGGTCGGTTGGACGGTGTCAGCGCACATAGAGACGGCACTCCCGCGAAGCTCGTGCTGTGGGCCGGTTCGTTCGAGCCAGCCGGGACCCAGCGATTCCTGGTCGAGCTTCTGAGGAGAATGGACCGGGGCAGGTTCGCGCCCATCGTGTTCTCGACGCTGGCAGAGGGCGAGCTGCTGCCGGAGGTGGAGGCCATGGGCGTTCCCGTGCACGAATTCGGAACGGGCCGGCGCGCGCTGTCTGCGCAGACAGTCAGAGACCTGTCGGGGGCGGCCGCCTTTCTGCGCCGGGAGAAGGTCGACATCCTGAGCTGCATGCTGGGCCTGACAACGCTTGTGGGTCCGTTCGTGGGACGGGCCGCGGGTGTTCCCGTGGTCGTGAACAACCAGCGGAACATGAGCTACTGGCTCAGAGGCGGTGCCAGGGAGTCGATCTACGGCTTCGTGAGCAGGCGTGTGGTCGATGCGATCGTCGTCAACAGCGCGGCCGCCGCGAACGAGCTGTCGGGGCGGTTCCGCGTGCCCGAATCGAAGATAAGGAACGTCGGCGTGGGGACCGATCTCGAGCGGATCGCCCGTGCGGAGCCTGCCGAGGAGCTCAAGCGAGAGCTGGGCCTCGGGGACAGCAGGGTGGTCGGAGTCGTGGCGAAGCTCTCGCCGGTGAAGGGCCACCGCCACTTCCTGGAGGCCGCCGCGTCCGTCTCCAGGGCGTACGGCGACGTGCGCTTTCTGGTTGTCGGTGACGGTCCCGAGCGAGCGCGTCTCGAGCGGACGGCCGGCGAACTGGGGATCTCGGGGAAGGTCCGTTTCCTCGGCGTGCGGGACGACGTGCCCGCGGTGCTCAAGCTGATGGACGTGCTCGTGCTCTCGTCGCTGTCCGAGGGGTCTCCAAACGTCGTGCTCGAGGGGATGGCGTCCGGCGTTCCGATCGTCGGGACGAGAGTGGGTGGCGTTCCGGAGCTTGTCGAGGACGGAGTGTCGGGCCTGCTGGTCGACCCAGGAGACGTTCCGGCGATGTCGAACGCCGTGCTCGCCTTGCTGACGGATCCGGATCGCGCACGGGCGATGGGCGAAAAGGGACGGACCAGGGCCACCGAGGACTACGACATCAACCGGGTGGTCGTGCGCATCGAGGACGTGTTCTCGGATCTCCTGAAACGTGCTCGCGGACGGCGCGGGCACGCGTCCGAAGAGCGGGATGGAGGAGGGGTATGAGGATCCTGTTCCTCACACAGTACTACCCTCCCGAGACGGGCGCCGCTCCTCTCAGGGCCTACCACTTCGCGACCAAGCTGGCCAAACGGGGCCACGAGGTGAAGGTCCTGACCGGCATGCCGAACCACCCCAGCGGCAGGAAGCATCCGGGCTTCCGGTGGAAGCTGGGCACGTCGTCGATCCAGGACGGCGTCCGTGTCGTCAGGAGCTACCTCTACGCGACGCCGCAGAAGACGTTCGCGACCCGCATGCTCAATCAGCTCTCGTTCGCGGCGTCCGCGTTCGTGCGGGGGTGCTCTGCTCCGAAGTGCGATGTCATACTCGTCACCTCGCCGCCGCTCTTCCTCGGGGTCTCCGGCTGGCTCCTGGGCCACATCAAGGGCGCCCCCTACGTGCTCGATGTCCGCGACTACTGGCCGCACGCCGCGGTCGCGCTCGGACAGCTCAGATCGAAGCGCGTCATACGGCTCGCGGAACGAATGGAGCTTTTCCTCTATGCGCACGCCGCCTGGATCGTCGCGGTGACGCCGGGAATGCGCCGCCTGATGGTCAAGCGCGGCATCCCCGGACATCGCGTCGTGCTGATTCCCAACGGCGCCGATACCGACTGCTTCACGCCGGCGGAGAACGGCGGGGCTCGCGGTGAGAGCAACGGAGGATGGACCATTCTCTACAGCGGTACTCACGGCCTGGTGCACGGCATGGAGACGATCCTCGACGCGGCGGAGAGGTTGGCCGGCGACGAGAGGATCCGCTTCGTCCTGATCGGCGACGGTGTCGCCAAGGACGCGCTCGTCGCGGACGCCAGGCGCCGAGAGCTGAGCAACGTCGAGTTTCTGCCCAGCCAGCCGCCCGAGCGCCTGGCCGAGAGGATAAGGACCGCCGACGTCTGCCTGGCGACGACAACAACGGGGGTCTTCAGCGAAGGGACCGTGCCGGTCAAGATGTTCGACTACATGGCCTGCGGGAAGCCCGTGGTGGCCGCCGTGGCCGGGGACGCGCGGACGATACTGGCGGAAGCCGACGGCGGCATCGCGGTGGCCCCGGGGGACTCCGCCGCGCTGGCGTCGGCGCTGCTCACACTCCTCGAGGACAAGGACGAGCAGGAGCGTCTCGGGAAGAACGGGCACGAGTACGTCAGGTGGAGTTACTCGCGCCAGCATCTCGCGGCCCGAATGAATGACCTCCTGGAGCGAGTGGTCAGCCGTGAGCGCAGCCTCGGAGGCGGGCGGCTGGGGTTCAGGCGCTACCTGACGGTCAAGTATCTGATCGATGCGCTCGTCGCCTCGCTTTCGCTCATAGTTATGTCTCCCGTTCTCGCACTGACCGCGATACTGGTGAGACTGGACTCGCCTGGCCCCATCGTCTACCGGCAGCGGCGCACGGGGATCTACTCGCAGGAGTTCACCATCTACAAGTTCCGAACGATGCACGTGCACACGCCGGAGCTTGCGACCGACCTCATGGAGCCCACCGTCCACGACTACACGACCAGGATCGGGCGCGTGCTCCGAAGACTCAGTATCGACGAACTGCCCAACCTGTGGAACATACTCGTGGGAGACCTGAGCATCGTCGGGCCGAGGCCCGCGCTGTACAACCAGTACGGGCTCATCGACGAGCGCCGCAAGGTCGGAGGCGACGTCATGCGGCCGGGACTGACGGGTTGGGCGCAGATCAACGGACGGGACAGCATCACTCAGGCCGAGAAGGTGCGGCTGGACGAGTTCTACGCGCGCAACTGCTCGCTCACGCTCGACCTGGGGATAGTGCTCGGCACGCTCAGGACCGTGTCCCGCACGGAGGACGTCAGCGACGGACAGCCGGCGGATCGGACGCGCGCACGGACCGCAGCGGACTCGCCGGACGAACGCCCGGCCCAGGACCCGGAACAAGGAGGGGAGGAGTGACGACGAGTCTCCCTGTGAAGGCCACCGGCCCCGGTGGCGGAGGAAGACGTTCTCTGTGGGGCATCGCGGGCGTCGTGGCGGTCGCCGCGCTCGTCGTTCTCGTCTATCACCAGACGCTCCTGATCCTGTGGCGAACCTGGAACACGAATCCCAACTACTCTCACGGATTCCTCATTCCTCCGGTGGTCGCCTTCCTGCTCTGGCGCGCGAGACGCCGCTTCCTCGAGGCCCGGGACCGCGGGAGCATGTTCGGCCTGGTGCTGGTCGGACTGGCCCTCCTGGGTCAAGTCGCGTCGATCCGTGCGGGCGTGTTCATGACGCAGGGCTACTCGCTTGTCCTGATGCTCTTCGGGCTTTCGCTCTTCCTTTGCGGCGTTCGGGCGACGCGGACCGTGTGGTTCCCGCTGGGGTACCTGGTCTTCATGC